>JABDCK010000013.1 GCA_013288185.1 Gammaproteobacteria bacterium | reverse complement strand
AGTTCTTATGCTATGAGAAAAAGGGATCTGGGCAAAAATCAAATCAAATATTGCATGTTCATTTTCCTCGCTTTCATTAAAAGGATTCGCTGCATTTAATTCATCACGTGTAGGAGCTCTATCAAGCGCACGCCGATGATAATCAGCCAGCATCGTGCCAATTTCATTTCTAGAGACATCCACTAAGTACTGCAAAATATATACCTCACTATTTTCATAAAAAAGTATTGCTTGCGGATTATTCGCAAGCTCTTCAAAATTAGCATGAACGCTTCCTAGTTTTTTTATAAAATTAAGTCTGCTAACACACAAGGATTCTGCATAATCCCTTTTACCTAGAATAATATCTCTTGCTAACGTCTCATTTAAATCTGTCAATGACGCTAATAGATCACATTTTTCCTCAAGTGTGGTTTCCGAGTTATATTCTTCTTTAAATTGTTGTAATACTTTCGTGCGAAAATGATCATGCAAAAACTCAACAAAATCACAAGACAATTTACCAACACTATGAAAAGCACCCATCTTAGCAATACGTGTCAAGTAACCCGGAAAACAAGATGAATCATTTAACCCATGCGCATTTCTCATTTCGCTTAGTTGAATCAGAAAGTTTGCAATTTTATTGGGAACATCACCGTCATTTTCATCTACCACAAAACGAAAGTAATGTGCTACTCGAGTCCTCACTATTAAGGAGCCTTCTTTTTCTGATAGCTTTCCTTCATGCGCAGCCCGCGTAGAAAATATCTCGACATCTTTTTCAGAAGGTGTTAATAGATTCGCCCATTTGCCTGAAACCTTTGCAAAGGGGTTATAACATCGCCATGCAGCTTGAGGACAAGTATTATCCACGATAAGTGTTGCAGATGCTTCAAGTGCGGAAGATTCTCCTTCAATTAGGTCATTACAATTATCTTCAATAAATTCTTTTATTAAATTTTTTCTATTACATTCTTCAAGATTATCCACATTATTCTTGCAATAGTCTTCACACTCCTTAGCAATTTCTTTTAAAATCAATTCTCTTATTTCTTTTTCAGTCTCTTCTAATGAAACAGTTCTATAGTGTTCTGCAATATAAGGAACAATCGTTTTCCTATAATGCTGATTTGCTTGAAATACCGCTTCGTCAGCTCCTGCATTCTCATCCACATCCGCAATCGCTTTGCGCCTTGCATCATCTAATTTTTTTACTCTATTAGCCAGGTCTAATATTTCTAAGCAGTACAGTTTAGTTTGTGAAAACAATTGATATTTCACTACATAATCAAAAAATGTAGCTCCATTACTACATACATTCAATAACTCCACTATATTGTCTTCAGAATTAAAAAAATCATGGTTCATAATGCTTGACAATGGTATGTTGAAAATTTGAGCATGCGGTAGTAGAGAGGTAAGCAAGGATAAAGGGCAGCCGTCTGAATTAACACACAATTCTTCAAAGGGAATTTCTTTTTTTAGTCCCGCGTCAATCAGCATCTCTGCAATTTTATATCGGCCTAAGCATAAAGACATTTCTAATGGAAACATACCCATATAGGTTATATCTTTATTATTATTTTTCTGGAGCGCAGCATTAACAAGTGCTTCATCACCTAAAATTATTGCATAATGCAAATCCGACATTTTTTGACGATGTTCATCTGATATTTCCTTTACACCTGAATCCACTATCAATCTAATAATCCAAATATTACCGGTCATCAAAGCAAAATCTAAAAGTGAATATCCTTCAAATTTAACAGCAAGGTTTGCACCATTCTTTATAAGCGCCTCGATAACGCGAGAATTAGCAGCCTCCACTGCTATTTGCAATGCGGTATGCTCATTACATTGCGCTTCTACGTTAGCACCTGCTTCAATCAAATCAAGGGCAATCAACGTTTGATTTCTAGAAATAGCTAGAATTAAGGGCGTCATATTATCGTAAATGATTTCCTTATTCGCACCCCTTGCTATAAGTGCGTTTGCGACATCAGTTTGCTGATCTTCGATAGCATCATGCAAATAGGATTTTCCATCTACGAGCACATTAACATCCGCACCAGCCGCAATTAAGGCAAGCGCTACTTTAGACTGATTTCTAAATATTGCCAAACCTAATGACGGCATATCTCCAAAGATCGTTTTTATAGGAATATTAATATCCGCACCAGCCTTAATTAAAGCGAGCGCTATCTCAGGTTGACGATGATCTATTGCTATACCTAATGGCGATATATCACCAAGATCCGTATTTTGAGGAATTTCCACATTCGCACGAGCATTAATTAATGCCAGTGCAATCTCCTTTTGTCCCTTGATAATAGCTCGAATTAAAGGCGTAACATTACCAAAAATGATATCTGTATTCGCACCCCTTTTTATAAGTGCGTTTGCGATTTTAGTTTGCTGTTTATCTATGGCGATATGCAAATAGGGTGTTTCATTTACGAACCCATTAGCATCCGCACCAGCAGCAATTAATGCTACTGCTACTTCAGATTGATCATTAATCATTGCAAAACCTAATGGCGGTAAATCTCCAAGGTCCGTTTTTATAGGGATTTCCAGATTCACGCGAGCATTAATTAATGCGAGCGCAATTTCAGGTTGCTTTCGATCTATTGCGAAACCTAATAGTGACAAATCTCCAAAGTCCGTTTTTATAGGTTTTTCCACATTCACACGAGCATTAATTAATGCCAGTGCAATCTCTTTTTGTCCCTTGTGAATCGCTCGAATTAAAGGCGTCATATTATCGCAAATGATTTCTATATTCGCACCCCTCCTCGCTATAAGTGCTTTTGCAATTTCAGTTTGCTCTTTTTCTATGGCTATATGCAAATAGGTCTTCCCATCTACAAGTACATTAACCTCCGCACCAGCTTCAATTAATGCGAGCGCAATTTCAGGTTGATTTTTATTTATTGCTACACCTAATGGCGATAAATCTCCAAAATTCGTTTTTACAGGAATTTCCATATTCACACGAGCATTAATTAATTCCTGTGCAATTTCTTTTTGTCCATTGAGAATAGCTCGAATTAAAGGCGTCAAATTACCGCAAATGATTTCTTTATCCGCGCGCCTCATTATAAGTGCTTTTGCGATTTTAGTTTGCTTTTTTTCTATGGCGATATGCAAATAGGATTCCCCATTTACAAGCACATTAACATCCGCACCAGCATCAATTAAGATAAGCGCAATTTCAGGTTGATTTAGGTCTATTGCTACACCTAATGGCGGTAAAGCTCCACTGACAGATTTTGCAGGAGTTTCCAAATTCGCACCGGCATAAATTAATACCTGTACAATCTCTTTTTGTCCCCTAAAAATAGCTCTAGTTAAAGGGGTCTCATTATCGCAAATGATTTCTTTATTCGCGTCCCTTTTTATAAGTGCTTTTGCGATTTCAGTTTGCTTTTTATCTATGGCATCATGCAAATAGGATATTCCACCTACGAGTACATTAACTTTCGCACCAGCAGTAATTAAAGCGAGTGCAATTTCAGGTTGATATGAAAATATTGCTACACCTAATGGCGGTAAATCTCCAAGGCTCGTTTTTGCAGGAGTTTCCAAATTCGCACCGGCTTTAATTAATGCCAGTGCAACCTCTTTTTGTCCCCTAAAAATAGCTCTAGTTAAAGGGGTCTCATGATCGCAGATGATTTCTATATTCGCACCCCCCGCTATGAGTGCGTTTGCGATTTCAGTTTGCAGTTTTTCTATGGCATGATGTAAGGGGGTTAAACCATCCTGCAATTCTTCAAGATTTACACGTTTATCCATTAATTCTATGGCACTGGGAAGAGAACCTTCGTCTATAGCCTGATGTAAGTTAGTTGATGGCATACTTCCGCTCCGAGTTATATTACTAAGAACGCAATATTAACCTAATCAGTAAGTTAATTCAATTTAAAATTAACAAATTCTGGTGCATCTCTATTCGGACTATCAGCAACTGCTGATTGCGTTCCTGCTTTTTGCAGATCAAAATGTACCAGCAATTCTTTTGGTTTTTCTTGAAGCGCTTTACCCGTATAGAGATCGAATAAAATACTAAAATCTGCCATACACTGATATATTTGCTCAAAACAGTTTGCGCTTTGTTCAAATTTTCTTTTGGTTTCAAGAGAATATTGAGCTGGTGCATTTTTTTCAGGCGTAATTTGATATGCTTGTGGGGCATCTTCTAATTTGTTTAAGAAAAATTTCCAACCTCCCAGTACTTCGTCCAAATCTGCCATTGCCGCATCATTACTTTTATACTGTTCATAAAAAGCCAGATATTTTTTATTAAACTGCCAATCATGGGCGCGCAATACGTCAATACAATCGGCATTTTGCAAAAGCTTGCAATATATATCATTTGGATCTTTGTCTTTATTCTCAATCGCTTGTGCAATGCGCTCAATGATTTTAATATTTTGCTCAGGAAATGCTTTTTTCAAATACGCTAAGCATGCTTTGGCACTTAGGGATTCCATTTCATGATTATCATAGCCAATATCATTGCTCTTCAAGATCCGTCCCGTATCATGAAACAATCCCGCAATTTGCAACATTGCCAACTCAGGCAAAGTCATTTTCATTGCATCAGGATCTTGATATTTTTTATAGAGTGATAAAAAAATAGGGATTGCCAAGGAAACACGACTAACATGCATTGCGCCATGCTTTACAATAAAATCTGCCTCCCCAAAAATTGAATAATCTAAAAATTCATAAGTTAGTGTTATAGCATTAATTTTAACTTTATTTTGAAAATACTCTTTAAAAATAATTTGGCTATGTTTACTGAGTGCTACGCTTTCTTGTGGCAGAATGTTCTCATTCGGTTTTACAGAGTCAGGAGCGATTGGCTCACCCGTAGGCATTTTTGCTACTGTTTCAAACCAAAAGTTTGGTTTTAGCCAAAAGGATAAACACGCAATAGCTAATGCAAATACACCTATGCTAAGCGTTGTCACTAGTGCAACGATCCCGCTCAGAGCTAATCCAGCCATAAATGCAGTTATTCCAAACAACACCAACGTCGCTTTTGCATATTTAGCAAAGATCACAAAATTTATCCTCAAAATAATAAGTTTGAAAACGAAATATACAAAGAAAAGCTTTACGCTGTCAACGACTAAATTGCGTGTAGTCTCACTAAAATTCAAGTTGCTTAGTTTATCATAAATCGTTAAAATTCCTCATTTTGTCAATCAGGAACATTTTTTTATGTCAATCACTGTAGAGATTCAAAGAGAATTTGAACGCTTAATCGCCACCGTACTTAGAAAAGATGAAAAAATTGGCTGCTATATAATCAATGAAGAAGCCTTAAATTCATTTGAAACGTTCTTCTCGACTTTAGATGTAAAACAACGAGAAGCAATAAATTACTACGCGCAAGCAGGACATGAAAGTGTGCTCTGGACTATTGCTTTTTTAGCAAGAAATAAACATGCTACAGCATTAAAATTAGTAGCAGATTGTGACAATATTCGCGAATTCCCATGGAGTTTTTTCCCCAATAATAATTTCTATGAAGGTCAAACCGCCTTCTTTTTATCCATTCATTCAATTAATTATCCAACAGCACGAGAAGCTTTAGAAAAAATTAATCAAAAAATGACTTTTAATGAATCTCTATGGAATGCAAGAAACAAAATTAACATTACCGCTTTATGGCTTTTAACAAACCAACTATATGTCAGCTCCGAAAGAAATGATCTCGATATGCTTGCTTTTACCATTCTTGAAAAAAATGTAGAAAATATGATTACCCTGAATTGGGCCACACTTGTCTCTGCCTCTACTCATCTGGGTGAAACCCCTTACTGGAATCTGCTAGCAGCAAAATGTTATATTCATGAAAATCATGCCATACGCGAAAGGTTCGATAACCTTATCAACAAGGTAAGATCATCTTGCACTTGGGATATATACCACTTGGATGAAAAACTTGAAAATCGTGGAAATGACACTCCCATGCAAGCACTAGAAAAAGCAAAAAATGACTGTGCAAACTTACCGTCTGCAATACAACCTTTGCCAGATTTAGCACCTGCACCTGCACCTGCACCTGCACCTGCACCTGCACCTGCACCTGCACCTGCACCTGCACCTGCAACTGCAACGCCACCTTTGCCATCTTTAGTACCAGCTGCAGCAAAGCCACGTTTGCCATCTTTAATACCAGCTCAAGCAATGCCACCTTTTTTGCCACATTTACTTTTAGTACCAGCTGCAGCATTGCCACCTTTTTTACCACATTTACGTTTAGTACCAGCTCAAGTAATGCCACCTTTTTTGCCACATTTACGTTTAGTACCAGCTGCAGCAATGCGACCTTTGCTATCTTTACCACCTGCAATGCCTACACCACCCACTCGTAGAATAACTAATCTTTATGATACAAGATGCGCAGCAAATACAAATCGTCCTGCATATCCTCAAACAACAACATCATTAATTTCCGGTAAACTTCGGGATAATAAACGAAACAATTAAGCATCCAAAAGCAAGATAGACCTGATTTCCTATATGTGGTTGAATTAATTTGATTAAATCAACCACATACAGGCTTGAGCAAAAAAGTCATTTTATTCTAGGGCAATCTAAATTTTTTTATCGCTTCTTTTCTGCACTATTTTCATCGACTATTAACAAATGTTTCTAGAAAATTACGATTAATCTGGTATATAACGAAACTTTATTACCTCTGTACATTGCTGTCTTTGAACAAAACATAAAATCCTTCGTTGCGCCCCTTCCGGGGCTAAGTTGGTCGCGGGGAATTTTACCCCGGGTTTCGCTCGCAAAGCCTCGCTTCACCCGGGGCTAGCAACTTGCATCCCGCTGGGATGCTATGATCAAATTTCTCAGAACCGTATTGAGCATAAAGTGCTTTAATGCAAAACCATTACAACTAGCCCTAAGCATATAAATTCATATAAATCAATAGGTTAAGTGCTTTAATGCAAATCTGGTGCCCGCAGGGTGCTTAATTGCGCCGATTCAAGTATGAAGTGCAATTAGCGTACCCTATGCTAATCTAGAATGGAATATTCACAAACATTCTATGGGCTAGTTAATTAAATGATAACCCTGGCGCGCGCATTACTCGTATCAACATCATTTATAAGCAGTTTTGCTTATGCAGACTTAACAATTTCAACTTCACAAACCGTCAGTCAACCTTTTCAAACGGCAATTGATGGCAACATCACCCTGGCTAACACAGGCCAAGTAATCACCAACGGCGCCGCAGGTGAGGCATTTCTCATAAATTCTAACTCTGGTACGGCTACTGTGATTGTTGATACAAATAATATCTATGGCGCTTTAGCGATACATGCCAAAGGAACAGATAACGGAATCACATTTAATATTCCAAATAGAACATTTGGATTAGCTGAAATTTTGCCTGGGTCTGGGATCACCTCAGATAATGGCAATGCTATTTATATCGTTAACTCCGATGGAAATGCACTCATCAATAATTATGGCATTCTTAGTGGTGGTAACGATGGCATTAAATTATCCAATTCTCCATTATCCTTTATTAATAATCTAAATACTATCAGCGGTGAAGTCTATAGTATTGAAACGGACACAATTAGTTTTGGCACCAATATTCTAAATATTGGTATCTTGAATGGAAATATCCTCCTGGGTGGAGGAAACATTCTCTCTTTAAATAATAATAGCCAGGTTAATGGATCGATTATACTACAAAATGGTGCTAATGATATATTCTGGAATGGCGGCTCATTTAATCAAATACAAGGAGGAAACAGCGATTCGTTAAATATATATGACACATTGACCTCCTATGGCCCCATTGAGATTGGAAGTATTAATATAAACAATCCTCTTACAATCTATACCGTTAATGGAGGAATTACTAATTTAAACAATACATTCACCATAAATGTTGATACAACCGTCACTGCAAACTCCGACATTTCAGGAACAGGTGCAGGCACTAACGCGGGCAATTTGATTCTTGCCAATGGGCAATTAACTTTAAATACTTTTACGAGCAATGCGGGTAGCGTGGTTCAACTTCAATTGGCCAATAATGAAATAGTAGTGACTGGAGGTGGTGTCGCTGCTACTTTTGCGCAAGGTAGTATCATCATGCCATTGCAAATAATGATTGGCACCTTTGATGTAGTTTCCGCTACGGGTGCAGGCTCAAGTATTTCCGATAGTTCTATTTTATTGCCCAGTAATAATAATTTAGTGACACTGAGAAAATTTGTACATGGTGCTCCTGGTGCACAAACCCTTCGAATTGTATCCACGCCTACCTCCGCATTGGCTAATGCCACAGTTAATGATTCCACTTTAACAGGTATTGCTCAGACAATAACGCAATTTTTATTTTTTGGCTCAAATAATGGTGATATTCAATCAATGATCTTTCAATTAAATTCAATTTCTGCACCCGATATTGAAGCCTCACTAGGAACCATCTTACCGCCATTTAATTATGGATTGGTCGAAAGTAGCATTGGTGCAATGAATTTAGTGTTCAACATGATTAGTTCAAATCGTTTTACGAATGCAGTTAATGGTATCGGCTATGGAGATTTTCAGACTCCGCTTTTAAGTATGTGGGCTGAGGGATTTGGTGGAAATATTGAACAGAACTGGAGACAGAACACACCTGGCTATACCGCAAGAGGAGCGGGTGGTGTTGTTGGGCTAGATTTTGAATTAGGAAATTGCGCCTTATTAGGTATTTCGGGTAGTTATTCACGTTTTAATGTGGCGGATAAATCAATTGCATCAAAGAATGTAGCTGTGGAAAATCGACAGGCGACATTATACGGATGGTATGAACCTACTCAGGATATTTTTATTGATGCTATGGTAGCCTTAAGTTTTGAGGATTTTGCAAGCAATCGTCCTATTAATATTGGTGCTATTAACACCGCCGCACAAGGTGATTTTGGTGGCACACAATATGGGGCATTATTGGATGTTGGCTATCAGATGAATAAGATTATGCCCATGATACGTATTAAATATTTTCACCTTGAAATTCCCGATTACATTGAAACAGGTGCGGGTGGATTAAATTTAATTGTCAATAACCAAAGTCTCAATGAATTAGCAGGCGGCGTGGGATTTGAAACAACCACTACTTATCACACAGATGAA
Organism: Gammaproteobacteria bacterium; assembly: GCA_013288185.1. GTDB lineage: Bacteria > Pseudomonadota > Gammaproteobacteria > Berkiellales > Berkiellaceae > Berkiella. The sequence goes on along the minus strand of JABDCK010000013.1, from coordinate 29,444 downwards.
ATGACGTGGGTACCCGCAGCTTCAATTTTTGCATTGTATGATTTTGTTACCAGTGGACAAACAACTTTTGCTAATTTTACGGGGGGTGGCGTAGGCTTTTCAACCAATGGTGTGCCGCCTGGTAGAGGTATTGTGGATTTGGAATTGGGGCTCAGTGTATTTAGTCACTGTCTTGGATTTACAGCGACCTATGATTTAGAAATCCGGGATAAATTTACTGCGAATGCAGGATTTCTGCAATTAACTTATTTAATGTAAGAAAAATTTTTATCCAACGTTTCAAATGCCATTTCAACAACGCCACGGGGCTCAAACATATCCATAAAGTGCTTAACCATTACGGATCTATTCCTGCCCCCAGCCGTGGTTAACAATAATTCATGACCATAAATGGCAATATCTTCCACGATTCTTTCATAACGGAAATATGCTAAACGCTCTTTATTAATATCAACCTTTCCATAGCCTTGATAAAAAAGCTCCACTTCATGGGGTTTATTCCAAACATTTGCGACGCCTGCACCAATGAACATGAGATCGCGCTCAATGGGTGCCATAATAGGTTCATCCCAATCCACTATATAAAGTGAATCTTTATTATCTATCAATACATTGCCACCATGAATATCTGAATGGCAAAGAACGAATTTGGGCGATTGCTTTTGGAGTTTTTGACTCAGCATTTCTGCCCTGTCTACCACTTGACGAATTACAGTTATATTCTTTTTCATAAACGTCAAGAGCTTCAACGCCATTTCATCGCCATGATGTTCACCTTCAATCTGGGTATAAAGCGAACGAACCGCCTCTCTCCATTTTGGCGAGTAGCTTTCTTTGCGCATTTGATTCTGCATTGCAAATGGTATCTCCATTGCATGAACTTGTCGCATCGCTTTACCAAGCATGCGCCATTGTTCATCCGTGAGGTTACGACTAAAGCCGTCTGTTCCCTCAACAAAGGGGTATACAAAGAGGGTAAAGTCATCAATAAAGTGTGCGGGTTGTCCTTGGATTGTATTAACGGGTGGAATAATCTGGGAGATCCCAGCAGCATGCAACAATCTTGCAAGTGCAATGCTGAGTTCATGGTGATGACCGCGTTTTAACTTTACAAAATAGGATGACTGGTCATGCGCTTGTGCTTTATACACTGACGCGTTTATATCCGCGCCTAAGGGAAGAAATGACAATGCAACGACTTTAATGCCGAATTCGGTCATTAGGCAATCGATAATGCGTTGATCTGGAAGTGGTGGTTTCTCTTTCATATGTATATAGCTTACAAACTATAAAGACTGGTCGGGGCGAGAGGATTTGAACCTCCGACCACATGCACCCCATACATGTGCGCTACCAGGCTGCGCTACGCCCCGAAAGAGATAGGGAAGCCATTCTACAAAAAACCTCTTTAAAAAGCTACTTGAGGTATCGGGGGGCCAATTTGATCATAGCATCCCAGCGGGATGCAAGTTGCTAGCCCCGGGTGAAGCGAGGCTTTGCGAGCAAGCCCGGGGTAAAAATGTCTGATTTTCCCGCCGGGGAACCGGCGGAACATAAAATCCTGAGTTGCGCCCCTGCCGGGGCTAGGTTGGACGTGGGGAATTTACCCCGACCCCGGGCTTGCTCGCAAAGCCTCGCTTCACCCGGGGCTAGCAACTTGCATCCCGCTGGGACGCTATGAGAAAGCCATGATGCAGGAGCTCCAGCCAGAGGGATTACACTTCTTTATTCGTTTGCTTCTCCGGCTCGCCTTTATAACCCTCTACCCGCACCTTAAGTTTCTGACCTGGCTTAAAGGTAACAACACGGCGGGCACTGATCGCAACATCCTTCCCAGTCTTAGGATTTCTGCCGGGTCGTTCTTTTTTATCACGTAAATCAAAATTACCAAAACCGGAGAGTTTCACCGGCTCTCCCTTTTCTAAAGCATGCCGGATCTCTTCAAATAAAAACTCTACCATCTCCTTGGCATCATTCTTGTTAATATCTAAAGAACTAGCCAAACTTTCTGAAATATCTGCTTTTGTTAATGCCATTGGTCATTCCCTCAAATCGGCACCAAATTCCTTTTTTAATCCTGCGATAACGGTGTGGATAATATCATCCACCTCCTTATCTACCAGGGTGCGGGATGGGTGCTGTAAAATCAAGCCCAGGGCTATACTTTTTCTTTTGGATGCTATTCCCTTGCCACTATAAACATCAAAGATTTGCACATCTTGTAGTATTTCACCAGCAGAGCCTCTAACAAAATTTATTAAACTATCACTAGGTAAAGACTCATCGACTACCACAGAGATATCCCGACGAATTTCTGGGAAACGAGAGGGCGACTGGAAAACCGGTAACGGGGTTTGCGTGAATAATGCTAAATTTAGTTCAAAAACATAAATAGTACCCTCAAGCCCTAATTCCATTTGTACCGTAGGATGTAATTTGCCAATAACCCCAGCATTACGTCCTTGCCATAAAATTTGTGCGCATTGCCCAGGGTGACAGGCAGTGTGATGCGCAGCTTTGAATAATAACGCTTCACGTTGCCCCAACATTTGCCATAATGATTCAATGATATGTTTAACATCAAAAAAATCTGCTGGGTGCGCTTTAGTATCCCAATGCTGCCCAATAAGATTACCACAGATTAAACCGCCAATTTTATTCACTTGGCTTAATTGGCCATCCGGCGCCTGAATAAAGCACATGCCAACTTCAAATAACTTCACATCTTGCTGCTGACGGTTTTGATTGAATTTTAAGGCAGTGAGCAGGCCGGGCCACAAGCTTACCCGCATGACCCCCATATCTGCAGAGATTGGATTCATGAGGGCCAAAGCATAATTTTCCGGAAATAAATATTTCTGCCAAGTCTCGTCAACAAAACTATACGTAATCGCTTCTTGGAATCCCAAATCCACGAAGGCACGCTTTACCCGAGAGAGTGAAACCACTTTCTCCGGCTGCCCAACAAACTGCAGTTGGTTATGCCCCATTTGATTAGGAATATTGTCATAACCAATGATGCGCGCAATTTCTTCAATTAAATCCACTTCTTGAGTCAAATCATAACGATACGCCCAAGGCACCACTTGCCAAATCTTATTTGCAATTAAAGTAACAGAACCCAGTTGATGCAAAATATCCGCCACCATTTTTTCATCTGGCGATATACCTAGCACTTTCTGCAAGCGGGTATAACGCAATTGAATTTGGACGGGTTGCGGCAGTGCTTCAGGAAAAACCGTTTCCATAACGGGGCCCGGTTCACCTCCACAAATTTCACAAATTAATCCCGTAGCACGCTCTATGGCTTTTATTTGCAAATCAGGGGATACTCCGCGCTCAAATCGAAAAGAAGAATCCGTATGTAACCCATAAAGCCGGGCTTTACCCGCAATTAAAGCGGCGGTAAATAAAGCACTTTCTAATACAATATTTTGCGTAGTCTCACTCACTGCACTGTGATCAGCCCCCATGATACCCGCCATTGCTTGCACACCTTGACTATCTGCTATCACCAAAGTATTGGGTTGCAAAGTGACTTCTTGGAGATCTAAAAGAACCACTTTTTCACCCACCACACTCTGGCGCACCATTACCGGTCCTTGCAACTTGTCTGCATCAAAAGCATGCATGGGTTGGCCCAGTTCCACCATAACATAATTTAAAATATCCACCACGGGATGGATAGTACGAATATCACTGGCTTGCAAGCGTGCTTGCAACCATGCAGGCGTTGTCGCAGTCTTTTTAATGCCAGTGATAAGTCTTGCCACGTAACGTGGACAGGCTTGCGGATCTTTCACTGCAATGGGTATTTTTTTATCTGTTTTTGGAGCGATAGGCGCAATGGGCTTTTCAATTAATGCCAGATGATTTAAAGCGGCAATTTCTCGCGCCATCCCCACCATACTCAAGCAATCACCCCGGTTGGGGGTTAAATCCACTTCAATCAGGGTATCATCAGCGGTTTTCTCTACCCCATCCACTTCAAGCCCCGCCATGGTTAATTGCGCAGCCAATTGTTCCGTTGTTAAAGTAGGCTTAACCCATTCTCGTAACCAGTTTTCACTGAATTTCATCAAACACCATTGAATTGTTTAAGTACACGTAGATCGTTTTCAAATAAAACACGTAAATCATTTATTTCATAACGTAACATGGCCAATCTTTCCACACCCATGCCAATAGCAAATCCAGTATAACGCTCAGCATCAATACCACCATATTCTAATACCTTAGGATGGACCATCCCACAACCTAACACTTCTACCCAGCCTGATTGTTTACAAATACGGCATCCTTTGCCCTGACATTTAACACAATTAATATCTACTTCTGCAGAAGGCTCGGTAAAAGGAAAATAAGAGGGCCTAAAACGGGTTTTAATCTCCGTTTCAAAAAACGCGGATAAAAATCCTGACAATATTCCTTTTAAATCAGCAAAAGTAATATGCTCATCCACCATCAGCGCTTCAAATTGATGAAACATGGGAGTATGCGTCATATCGGATTCATAACGATATACCCGTCCCGGCGCCATAACCCGCAAAGGGGGCTGAGATTTTTCCATTGCGCGAATTTGCACCGGAGAGGTATGCGTACGCAATAACATCCCATTGTCAAAATAAAAAGTATCATGCATGGCACGGGCAGGATGATGAGAAGGAATGTTTAATGCTTCAAAATTATAATATTCGCTTTCTACTTCCGGGCCCTCTTCAATTTTAAAGCCCAATTGTGAAAAGAGCTGACAAATCCTTTCCATAGCGATGGTGATCGGATGTAAACCCCCAGGACTTACCCCACGCCCCGGCAGGGTTACATCAATTTTTTCTGCGTTGAGTTGCTCAGCAATGGCAGTTTGCTCTAATAGCTGTTTGCGTTCTAGCAATTGTTCTTGAATGCGCTCTTTGACTGCATTGATAATTTGTCCGGCTTCTTTGCGCGCTTCTGGAGATAAATTTTTTAAATTTTTTAATTGTTCCGTCACCAGACCTTTTTTACCCAGGTATTCAACCCGAACTTTTTCCAAGCTCACAATATCACTAGCATGCTGAATGGCAGCTATAGCGGTATCACCTATTTTATTGAAATCTTCCATTTTTCACCATAAAAAAAGGGAAGAGCACGCCCTTCCCTTTTACATCAATTTGCACTTAACTCATTGTCTCACATTAAGCAGCTAATGCTTCCTTGGCGCGTGAGGCAACTGCTGCAAATGCAGGTTTATCAAATATTGCTATTTCAGCCAGCATTTTACGATCTACTGCAATGTTTGCCTTCTTGAGACCCGCAATTAAACGGCTATAAGAAAGCCCACATTCACGTGCACCGGCATTGATACGTACAATCCATAAGGAACGAAATTGTCTCTTACGTTGTTTTCTATCACGATAGGCATATTGACCTGCACGCATAATCGCTTGTTTTGCTGTTTTAATGCAGCGACTACGTGCACCATAATAGCCACGTGCTAATTTTAAAATCTTCTTGTGACGTCTTCGCACTTGGACGCCGCGCTTTACTCTCGCCATGTTACTTCCTCACATCTTAATCATTTGGCAATAAACGGTAAATGGATGGTGTATCACACGCAGGCAGTACCCCATTGCGTCGTGCTTGACGCACGCGTTTGGTTGATTGCTTTGTTTTAATGTGATTGCGATTGGCGCGACGAAAACGAATTTTGCCAGAAGCAGTTTTCTTAAACCGTTTCGCAGCACCTCGATTCGTCTTTAATTTTACTTTAGAACCCATTATCTCTTACTCCGCATTGTTGATTATTTAAAATTATTTTTTCGGAGAAATAATCATGACCAATTGTCGACCTTCCAGCTTTGGTTCTTGATCAACAACCCCAAACCCTTCAATATCCACTTTAATTCTATCTAAAAGACGCATGCCCAAATTTTTGTGAGCAATTTCTCGACCTTTAAAACGAATGGTCACTTTGATTTTATCCCCGTCCTCTAAGAAACCAATAAGGTTGCGTAGCTTTACCTTATAGTCACCTTCATCCGTTACCGGACGTAGTTTTATTTCCTTTAGCTTTTGGATTTTCTGTTTTTTCTTGGTTTTCTTTTCATCAAACAGGAATTTATTAAAATCCATGATTCGCACGACAGGAGGATCGGCATTAGGTGAAACTTCAACTAAGTCTAACCCCAGAGTTTGCGCTTTACTCAGAGCATCTCGTTTACTCATAATCCCATCATGCTTACCAGGCCCTAAAAGCCCAGTTAACGTATTGTCAGGATCAACGAGTCGAACGGTTGTTGCCGTAATAGCCTCATTTACTCGTACCCGCTGTTTTTTAGCTGAATTAATAATCCGACTTCTCCTTCTAGTGTTGCACTTGCTTTTGTTCGCACTCCAAAATAAGTTTATCTTCAAACTCATTTAGGCGCATACTACCCAGATCTTCTCCAGCTCGTGTTCTGACAGAGAGTGTTTGTTGGGAAACTTCTCTATCCCCTATCACTATCAGATAAGGAACACGTTGTATGGTGTGCTCGCGGATTTTAAACCCTATCTTCTCGTTTCTCAAGTCAGCAGTGACCCTAAACCCCTTTTGCTTTAAAATATTAGCAATTTCAGTGCAATATGGCGCTTGGGCATCCGTAATATTCATGACAGCGATCTGAATAGGTGCCAACCAAGTAGGGAAGTTACCTGCATGTTCTTCAATCAGAATGCCAATAAATCGTTCTATGGATCCCAGAATAGCACGATGCAACATAACTGGGGTCTGTTTAGAACCATCTTCTGCGATAAATTCTGCTCCTAAGCGGGCTGGCATAGAGAAATCGACCTGCATCGTGCCACACTGCCAAACACGCCCAATACAATCCCGCAATGAAAACTCAATTTTAGGGCCATAAAATGCCCCTTCTCCAGGATAAAGTTCAAAGGGGATTTGTTTAGCATGCAAAGCCACTTCTAGGGCTTTTTCCGCTTTATCCCAAATTTCATCAGAGCCCACGCGATTTTCTGGACGCGTAGAAAGTTTAATCAAGACATCTTTGAAACCAAAGGCGGCATAGATCTCAAATAAGAAATCAATAAATTTAGCAACCTCACTTTGAATTTGGCTCTCTGTACAAAAGATATGCGCATCATCCTGCACAAAACCCCGCACGCGCATAATGCCATGCAAAGCACCCGAAGGTTCATTCCGATGACATGAACCAAACTCCGCTAACCGAATAGGCAATTCTCTATAACTGGTAATCCCTTGATTAAAGATTTGCACATGACAAGGGCAATTCATCGGCTTTACCGCATAGTTTTTTTCATCTGCAGTGACGGTAAACATTTCTTTGCCAAACATTTCCCAATGACCGGAGCGCTCCCACAAACTTCTATCTACCAATAGCGGCGTATTCACTTCTTGATAATCATGCCGTGCTAATTGCTTGCGAATAAACTGCACCACTTGTTGATAAATAACCCACCCCTTAGGATGCCAAAATACCATGCCCGGCGCTTCTTCTTGCATATGAAATAAATCAAATTTCTTCGCAAGTTTTCGATGATCGCGTTTTTCTGCTTCTTCTAAGCGGTGCAAATATTCATCTTGCGCTTTTTTATTGGGCCAGGCGGTACCATAAACGCGTTGCAGCATAGCGTTATTTGCATCACCCCGCCAATAGGCCCCCGCCACTTTTAATAGTTTAAACGCTTTAATTTTACTGGTACTGGGCACATGGGGACCACGACATAAATCAATAAAATCCCCTTCTTGATAAAAGGTTAGCGTCTGTCCTTCCGGAATACTCTCAATAATTTCAACTTTGTAATGCTCGCCCATTTGCTTAAATTTGGCGATGGCATCTTTACGCGAAATAACATGACGGGTTACCGGCAAATCTTCTTTGGCCAATGCTTCCATTTTCTGTTCAAATAACACCAAATCTTCAGGAGAAAAGGGCCGATGATACGCAAAATCATAATAAAAACCATTTTCAATAACAGGACCAATGGTCACTTGCGCATCCGGATAAATAGACTGTACTGCATGGGCAAGTAAATGTGCACAGGAATGCCGAATAACTTCTAAACCATCGGGATCGTTATCGGTAACAATGCTAAGTTTGGAATCTTCCTCTATTACATAAGCGGTATCCACCAAGTTTCCATTCACTTTTCCTGCTAAGGCGGCGCTTGCCAGTCTTTTGCCGATACTTTCAGCAACTTGATACACAGAAACAGGCCGTTCGAATTGTTTTTGACTACCATCCGGCAAAGTCACAATGGGCATATTCACCTCTTTTGCCATAAAAATTATAGAGGGTACGAGAAAATGCAATTTTTCACAATCGCAGTTACCGCCTCATCCTGAAATATTTATAAAACTTACAAATAGTTGCCAGGTTGTTGCTCTTTGTTTGTTTTAAAACTATGATTTCTGGCTTGAACTGCAGCAGTTCCTTTTATGGGGCCTTTTAGGCACGATGGCTGGTAGGCGCGAGTGGGATCGAACCACCGACCACCACCATGTCAAGGTGGTGCTCTACCACTGAGCTACGCGCCTAAAATAGAGCAGAAAAGATATCATCTTTTTGCGCGCTAATGCAACAGTAACCCTTCCCTCTAGCGACAGTATCAGTTAAAGTTTCCCCCTAATCCCTTTTGAGGTAGAAGACTAATGCATCAATACCGAACACACACTTGCGGCGCCTTAACTATTGCACAAGAAGGACAAGCCGTGCGCTTATCCGGCTGGATCCATCGTAAACGCGATCATGGCAATCTGCTTTTTATTGATTTAAGAGATCATTACGGCATAACGCAATGCGTGATTCAAAAAACTTCTCCGATGTTCCTAGCAGCAGAACAAGTTCGCTATGAAAGCGTGGTGACTATCACCGGACATGTGGTCAAGCGTACTCCTGAAACCGTTAATAAAAAAATGTCCACCGGACAAATAGAAGTGGTCATTGATGTATTTCATATTGATTCTCAAGCTGAAATATTGCCTATCCAAGTCAATAGTGATCAAGAATTCCCAGAGGAAACGCGTTTAAAATATCGTTTTTTGGATTTACGTCGGGAAAAAATGCATGCAAACATTGTGTTGCGTTCACAGATTATTTCCTCTTTGCGCAGACGCATGATTGCGCAGAATTTTTTAGAAATCCAAACTCCTATTTTAACTTCCAGTTCACCAGAAGGCGCCCGGGATTATCTTGTCCCCAGCCGTTTACATCCAGGGAAATTTTACGCATTGCCGCAAGCTCCACAGCAATTTAAACAATTATTAATGGTGGCCGGATTTGATAGGTACTTCCAAATCGCTCCCTGTTTTCGTGATGAAGATGCCAGGGCCGACCGCTCCCCGGGTGAGTTTTATCAATTAGATTTTGAAATGTCTTATGTGACCCAAGAAGACATCTTTCAAGCAATCGAACCGGTGTTGCATGGCGTATTTACAGAATTTGCACATGGCAGACAAATCTGTTCCTTACCTTTCCCGCGCTTTACCTATGAAGAAGCCATGCTCAAATATGGCTGTGATAAACCAGATATTCGTAATCCATTACTAATTTCTGATGTAACCCCTGTTTTTCAAGGATCAACCTTTAATGCTTTTGCCAAGGCAATTGAAAAAGGCGCACATGTTCGCGCAATTCCAGCTCCTAATACCCATGCACAACCGCGTAGCTTTTTCGATAAACTCAATGCCTGGGCACAAGCGCAAGGCGCGCCTGGCTTAGGTTATATTGTATTTACAAGTCAAGAAGCCAAAGGCCCGATTGCAAAATTCTTAGATGCTGAACGTTTAGCGCAACTTCAAACGCTTACCGGTTGCAAAGAAGGAGATGCCGTCTTTTTTGTTTGCGCACCCAAAGCAGAGGCAGAAAAACTATCTGGGCAAGCAAGAACACGCATTGGACAAGAGTTAAACTTGATTGATCAAAACCGTTTTGATTTTTGCTGGGTTATCGATTTCCCCATGTATGAATATAATGAAGACACCAAAAAAATTGATTTCTCACACAATCCTTTCTCCATGCCCCAAGGCGGCTTAGAAGCCTTATTGACGCAGGATCCGCTGACCATTAAAGCCTATCAATACGATATCGTCTGCAATGGCATTGAACTCTCCAGCGGTGCTGTGCGTAATCATTTACCGGAAGTAATGTATAAAGCATTTGAAATTGCTGGATATCCACCGAGTGTAGTGGAGCAAAAATTTGGTGGTATGCTCAACGCCTTTAAATATGGTGCACCTCCCCATGGTGGTTGTGCCCCAGGGATAGATCGCATTGTTATGCTATTGGCCAATGAGCCAAACTTGCGTGAAGTAGTTGCTTTCCCTATGAACCAACAAGCCCAAGATATCTTGATGCAAGCCCCTGGCGAAGTGACTGATCTGCAATTGAAAGAACTACATATTCGCAAACAATTACCACCGGAGAAAAAGACTAATTAGCTTTATGTTTTTCAGGATTATTTTATCATAAGTTATAATACTGGCTTATATGTTTCTTAGCTTGTTGACAAAAAAATTAAATCATAGTAATTTAACCCCCTAAACATTTTTAGGGGGAAAAACACATGCCAGATTTAAAGTTTGGACCATTAAATATAAGCTTGGCCACACAAACTTTACAACTTATCATTAAAGCCACCTTATCTGCGCCCAACAAAGTAAAATTTTATATCGAAAATAAAACATTTTTCTGCAAAATGGGTGATATTGAAGTTAATCTGTCTAATATTTTAAAAAAAGCTAATTTCTCACATATTTATTTTTCATCAGAAGATAGTAAGCAATACGCCAAGCAAATTCCTTATTTTGAAGCAACCCAGTCAATTAGTAATTTATTCGGCTTTTTTTGGGGGAGCAAAAAAATTGAAGCGTTGACCTCTGCTGAAAAGCATGCAATTTCCGCTTATACGGGCAATAGCTATTATCATCAAATTAATAGTTTGCTACGTAATGATTTCCATCTTTTCGGTTCCTCTGAAAATGATAATAATTATGCACTAAAGAATGTTATGCTCATCATTGGCATGCTTGCCTCTGGTCTTAATAAAATTGAGACAACAATAGGAAATACCCCTCCTAGTTATCGACGTGAATCACATTTAAAACAAGACGAAATTGCGCTGCGTCAATCTTTAATAAAAAAAGGTGGCATAACGAATGAACATGCTTTCTTAAGTACTTCTTCCAGCAAACAATACTCTTCATGCACATTAACGTTAAAACACCTTTATGGCAAAAGCATTAGCGAATTCTCTCAATTTCCTTGGGAGTGTGAATATTTATTAATACCTGGCTGCATTCAATGGACAAAATGCACCATGAAAAATGGTAAAACACATTTTGAAGGTGTGGTGGTTAACCCATTAGTTGAAGGTCTTGACGATCCGACTAAAGAAGAAGTAGCTACTTTTAAAAAGCTGAAAACGTGGATAGAAAAAGAAGGTGTTGCTACTACTTTCATCACAGAATTTACCCAAAAGCAAATTCTGGTAGATAATTATAACCCAAGCCCGCTGCCTAAAGCTGAAGAGATCCCGCCTTCCTCCCATATAAAAGTCCCTAATTTAACCATGGTAGAAACTGGCGTCATTACCCCTGACAAGCCTTGGGTTGATGCTGTTTTTCCTAGCTTGCCCAATATAAATACAAAGCTAACAATGAAATTATTGTTAGCGGCAGCATTGGGTATACTCTCTTATAAGCTATACATCGTCGGCATGCTTCCAAGCTTACCGGTAGTATTAATAGCAGGCGCTTTCTTAAGCACAATATATATCGCTGCATTTTGCCTAAAAAAACTATTCGGCAAAACTGAAGAAGTTAAATATCAAAACAAAATGAATGCGCAAACCGATAAATACCTGGATTTAGTAAGCAAGTTTAAAGCGAAATTTGTTCCACAAAACCAACCCTATCTCTCTGAAATCCAAGATCAAGATCAGTTTTTTATCACTATTTTAGAAAACATTTATGATAATGCCCCCGACTTAAAATTTGATAAACATGGTAAATCTATCCCTGAAAATCAACCTTGGTTAGAAAAAGATAAAACCGTAGTAATGCAATGGGGGTGTGAGCAGCTTGAAACCCTTATAGCGCTTAAATATAACCATAAATTACGTCTGAAAAAAGAGAAAGAACTACAAGCAACTGCCTCCAAAAAGTTTAGTTAGCTAAATAATGACAAGCTAAATATCCAAATATACTCAGCTTGTTGACAAATAAAACAAAAAATAGTAATTTAACCCTCTAAACATAATTAATAGATATTTTATCTTTCTGACTTTTTAGAGGGGAAACTATGAAAGATTTAACCTATGGCCCATTAAATAAAAGCCTAGCAACGCAACTACTAGAGCTTGTCATCAAAGCTGCAATCTATGCGCGCAACAAAACCGTGTTTTCAATCGAAAATGGCAACATGATAGCCACACTGGGCAATATTAAGGTTGATATATCTACACTTTTGAATAAAGCCAATCTAACCCATATTAAATTATCAGAAAAGGACAGCAAGCAACTTTCTACATATACCGTTAAAGACAAGCTTCTCACTTTCAAGGAAATACAAGCAATCCAAGATTATATCGGTCCTCTTTATCATCAGGTTAATAGTTTTCTTCGTAATGATTTGTCATTACTTATCTACGAAACTAATCATCAGCTAAGAATCAGTTTTTTACGAGTCGCCATGTTGGCATCTGCGCTTAATAAGATTGATCCGGTCCTGACAGAAGGGAAGCTTGAACCAAGCTATCGCGGTGAGAAATATATTACTAATGCAGAATTAAAGCTGCGTCAGTCATTAATTCAAAATGGCGGTGGCTTAACAAAGGAGCATGCTTTTCTAAGCACATCATCTGATATGCACACTTCTAATTTCTTCAAAGAAAAAAGTTTTGTAACCTTTGATAACCTTTACGGAAAACCCCTTGGAAAACGTTCTTCTGAATACGAACATTTACTTTTACCCGGATGCATAAAATGGACCGAATGCACTTTAAAAGGCGGCATACCGCATTTTAAAGCCACCGTAGTAAATCCTCTGATAGAAGGTCTTGATGATCCAACCAAAGAAGAAGTTGCACTCTTTAAAATGGTTAAAGCATGGGCAGAAGCACAAGGCATCATCTCTAAGCAAACAGAAGAAAGAAAAGATGATGAGCTTTTCACAGAATATACTTTAAAAACGGTTCTTGCAGAAAATTACGAGCCAAATCCACCTCCTAAAGAAGAAGATGTACCTATTAGCTCCCATACTAAAAAAAGTGTTCCCTTTCATATATCAAATATTCCCAAACACATATCAAATATTCCCAAAATTCACCCTTCCAAAATCAACAATTTGATATTGCTCTTAGCAGGCGTTCTGGGAACATTAAGTTATGGAACATACGCAACTGGCCTACTGCCTTCTTTGACAGCCATTTTAATCGGAGCAACCATTTTAAGCGCTATTGTTTTGGGCGGTTATTGTTTGAAAAAACTGTTTGCGGAACCCGCAGAAGTTAAATATAAAAAAATTATCAAAGATCAGACCAAAAAATATGAAGAACTGCTGAAAGCTTTCAAAAGTAAACATAAGCTAGAGCAAGATCAGATGTTCATTGCCATTTTAGACAATTTTTATGAAAATGCGCCAGAATTAAAATTTGACAAAACAGGCAAAGATATACCTGAAAACACGTACCTAAAGGAAAAGGATAAGTCCTTCTTTATGAAATGGGCATCTAAACAAATCACCACCGTAATAAAACTTAAAGATAATCCAACACAAAGATTGGATGCAGAAGAGAACATTCAAAAACTAGCTGAAAAAACATTTGCACCATGAGGAAAACTGTATGAAAGATTTAACCTGTGGACCATTGAATAAAAGCGTATCCACCCAGTTATTAGAACTGGTGGTTAAATGTATTTTACACGCTCCCAACAAAGTTGACTTTTACATCAACAATAGGGGTGATTATGTGACATTGAATGTCAAAATGGGCGGCATGGATATCAATGTGTCTGCTCTTTTAAAAAAGGCAAATCTTACTCATATTGAACTTTCTGAAAAAGATAGTCAAAAATATTTTCAAATATGCAAACCTAATGCATTAGTGCGACTCTTCAATTGGGTTATTAACTCCATATTTAGTCGCGGATTAACGATGGCAGAAAAAGTAGCGATTTATAACTATACCGAGTATTCCGCTACTAATATCAATAGATTCTTGCGTGATGCGCCATCTATTCATGATGCTAAGGAAACTTTGTTATTAAGCACCTTCCTGGCTTCAGGGATGAATAAGCTTAAACCCCCAATCGGAAAAAATGCAGCAAGCTTTAGGGGTGAGCGTCTTGTTATTAATAGCGAAATTGAGTTACGCAAAGATTTAATAAATAAAAATGGGGGCCTATCCAAAGAACATGCTTTTTTAAGCACATCCTCTGATCCAGAAATTGCTAAGTACTTCATAGGTGTCAGCAAAGTGACTTTTGATTGCCTGTATGGCAAGTCAATTTCTGAACTTTCCAGACACAGTTATGAAAGTGAATTTTTGCTTTCCCCCACCTGCATACAATGGACTGAGCATAAAATGGAAGGTTCTGTGAATCACTTTAAAGGGAAGGTTGTTAATCCTTTAATAGAAGGTATTGATGAGCCCACTAAAGAAGAAATTGAAACTTTTAAACAATTAAAAATATGGGCATCCAAGCAAGGGGTTGATCTACAATTTATTACTCCGTTTGTTAATTCTCTTCTGGCACTGCAAAATTACGAGCCAAATCCCATTGCACAAGAGATTGAAATACCCGTCACCTCTCATAAGGTGCTCACCCCAAACAAATCTAATCCCAATGCAAAAAAACCTGACATTGCGATTGTAAAAACAAATTTTGACCTGCCATCTTTTACCTTAGCAACCAAGCCATTTATTATCGCACTGCTTTCTTTTATGGCTGCTAGTGCTGCTTTCATTTATGCTATTTATGCTATCGGATGTGGTATATTCCCCATTGTTGGTGTTTTAAGCCTTGGTAAGATATTGTTTCATTCAAAAGCAAAAGCGTATGCATATAAAAACAATATCGACCAAAAAACTGCGGAATGTAATAGTCTAGTTACCGAATTTAAAAAACTGTTTATTCCTGAGAATAATAATCCTCTCTCTGATATTCAACTTGCCGATAAGAAATTCATTACTGCTTTTGAAAATATTTCTCAAAAGGCTCCGCTTTTAAAATTTGGCACCTTCGGTAACGAATTATCTGAGAACAAAAAAATGCAAAATATGGATAAGCTCTCTGTGCTTGAATGGGAATGTGAACGCATTAACAATATGATTGCACTAAAAGACAGCTCTGATATGCGCGTTAAACAAGAAGAAGATTTTACATTATTCGCCGTCGGGAAATTTGCCTCATGAAAGATTTAACCTATGGCCCATTAAATATGAGTCTAGCAACGCAATTACTAGTGCTTATTATCAAACTTACGATAGGCGCTCATCAAGAGGTTGTTTACACTATAGCCAAAAATCAGCAGGGGGTTGACACTTTATATTGCAAAATTGATGACATTAATATTGATCTCTCTGCACTTTTAAAAAAAGCAAACCTGACCCATATAACTTTATCAATCACAGATAGCGAAAAATATACTGCATTGTTTCCAGTTGTAAAAAAAACATACCCAAAGCTTACTGCTGCAGAAAGCTATGCCCTCTGGAAATATACAACTCCAAAGCATTTTGTCATTAATTCACTTTTGCGTAATGATCTCAGTAAAATAAAATCATTCAATGACAGTACCACCTTAAAAAGAGATTTTATACTCGTTATGATGCTGGCATCAGGGATTAACAAAATAGAACCAACAGTTGGCAAAAAGATAGCCAGTTTTCGCGGCGAAAAGTACATTACGGATGCGGAAATCGATTTGCGCAAATCGCTTATTCAAAAAGGCGGCGGCATGACTAAAGAACATGCTTTCTTAAGTACTTCAAAAGAACGTGCTACTGCAAAAAAGTATGCAAAAAAAAGTTTCATAACCTTTGACAATTTATACGGCAAATCTATACAAAGCAAGCACTATCAATTCTTACTTGCCCCCACCTGTATAAAGTGGACGCATTGCGTAATAAAGAATAAGATACCGCATTTTAGAGGTATGGTTGTTAATCCTTTATTTGAAGGTATTGATGCGCCCACGCAAACTGAAGTAGATACTTTTAATAGAGTGCTTACCTTTGCAACTGCGAAGGCACTCAATATGGATTTTATTACTGATCATACAAAAATGATTCTAGCTAAAGAGAAATTAGAAGCACCCATTATGCCAAATATGGCAGAACTACCCATTTGCTCTCATAATGACCATATATCTCAGCATGATAAATTGAAGCTACCATCACCAGATTTTACTGTTATGCTCTACTTTGCCTTTTTTTCATCAATTTTTTTATTTCTTTCGGGTTGGAATTTTGCAGCCCTAAGCATTTTGGCGGCTTTTGGCATCGGCGCCTATTTACTAGATAAATTCTTTGCTGCTGATGAAAAGCTTATATATGAACAGGACCTAAACAAAACGTCCATTGCATTAGACGAATTGATAAAAACATTTAAATCTCAATTTAGTGCACAACCGGATCAAGATTTTATTAATAAATTACAATCTGTTAGTAATAAAGCAACCACATCTGAATTTTCCCTCAATGGCGCATTAAAAAGTTACTTGGGCGATACAGATAAATTATGTGTCATGCGTTGGGAATGTGAAAAGCTGAAGCAAGTAATTGCACTTAAGGATAATCCCGCTGAAAGGATTTTGGAGGAAAATAACATAATTGCCATTGCTGAAAATACATTTCCTGCCCCCTAAAATATTAACCTTGCTTTAAGGCTATTTCTTTAAACGCGCGAATTTCATCACGAATTTGCGCGGCTTGTTCAAACTCTAAATTGCGCGCGCACGCATACATTTTCACATCCCATTTTTTTAATAGCTTTGCGGTTTCTGCCGGAGAAATTGCTTCATGCGTTTTCATATATTGCTGAATCTCTGCCACCACTGGATGCAGTGGTGCGGCTTTAGGGGCACGTTTGTTAGATTTTTTAGACATTTTATGACTGGCATATGCTCCTTCCATAATATCTTGAATAGATTTTTGGATGGAGGTAGGGGTAATGCCATGCGCTTGATTATATTTTTCTTGTTTTTTCCGACGCCGGTTTGTTTCATCAATGGCATATTGCATAGATTTGGTCATTTTATCTGCATAAAGAATAGCCGTGCCATTAATATGCCGCGCGGCACGTCCAATGGTTTGAACCAATGAGCGATTGGAACGCAAAAATCCTTCTTTGTCTGCATCTAAAATCGCAACTAGGGATACTTCTGGCATATCTAAGCCTTCTCGCAAGAGGTTAATACCCACTAAAACATCAAATACCCCTAACCGTAAATCCCGAATAATCTCAACGCGCTCTACGGTTTCAATTTCAGAATGCAAGTAGCGTACCTTCACCCCATGCTCTGCTAAATAATCCGTTAAATCTTCTGCCATGCGTTTGGTTAAAGTGGTAATCAATACTCTCTCATTGACTGTAACCCTGGCATGAATTTCTGATAGGACATCATCTACTTGGCTCTTGGCTGGTCTGACTTCCACTTTGGGATCTATTAATCCTGTTGGTCTTACAATTTGCTCTACGGGTTTACCAGACAATCCTAATTCATAATCTCCGGGTGTGGCTGAGACAAAAATTGTCTGTGGCATCATTTTAAGGAATTCTTCAAATTTTAAGGGTCGATTATCCATTGCGGAAGGTAAACGAAAACCGTACTCCACTAAAGTATGTTTACGCGAACGATCGCCCAAATACATCGCCCCCAATTGCCCTACCATGACATGTGATTCATCTAAAATCATTAACGCATTCTTGGGTAAATAATCTATTAAGGTGGGCGGCGCAGCACCCGGTGCGCGATTCGTTAAATGACGGGAATAATTTTCAATACCCGTGCAGTACCCCAGCTCTAAAAGCATTTCTATATCATATTGCGTACGCTGCTCTAAGCGCTGTGCTTCTACCAATTTACTATTTTCTCTTAAATAGGTTAAGCGTTCAGCCAATTCCACTTTAATCTTATCTACTGCATCCAGCACTTGTTGCCGTGGTGTTACATAATGACTTTTAGGATAAATGGTCACTCTGGGGACCGTTTGTTCTATATGCCCTGTTAGCGGATCAAAAATGGAAAAATACTCTACTTCATCGCCAAATAATTGAATGCGCACGGCAAGCTTTTCCGATTCAGCAGGAAAGACATCAATCACATCACCGCGTACCCGGTAATAGCCGCGTCTTAATTCTATATCATTGCGCGTATACTGAATTTCTGCTAAGCGGCGTAAAATTTGTCGTTGATCAATTTGCTCACCCTTGCTGATATGGAGCATCATGCTCAAATACGATTGCGGATCGCCCAAGCCATAAATCGCAGAAACGGTTGCGACAATAATCGTATCTTCACGTTCCAAAATAGCTTTAGTAGCAGACAATCGCATTTGTTCAATATGTTCATTAATCGATGCGTCTTTTTCAATATAGGTATCTGAAGCAGGCACATAGGCTTCTGGCTGATAGTAATCATAATAGGAAACAAAATATTCCACGGCATTGGTCGGGAAGAATTCGCGCATTTCGCCGTATAACTGAGCGGCTAATGTTTTATTAGGGGCTAAAATTAAAGTTGGTCTTTGCAGCGTTTCAATCACATTGGCAACGGTAAAGGTTTTACCGGAGCCGGTAACCCCCAATAATGTTTGATACTGCAAACCATCTTCTAGGCCTTTGATTAGCGTTTCTATGGCTTGAGGCTGATCCCCAGCGGGTTTAAAATTTGCTGCTAGTCTGAATTTTTTGCGCATAGGTCTTTTTTATCATTAAAATTGCATGAAAACTATGGCATCATAGTAATTGATCTGAATGTTGTATGAAATGGTGGATACTAAATTGGAAATTCAACTTACAAGGCGCATTAAGCGCATTAAACCCTCTCCCACGCTGGCCGTTACACAACGTGCTGCTGAATTGAAAGCGGCGGGACATGACATTGTTAGCCTTGGCGCAGGTGAACCGGACTTTGATACACCCGCCCACATCAAAGAAGCAGCCATTAAGGCTATCCGCGATGGTAAAACCAAGTATACCGCGGTAGATGGGATCCCAAGCCTAAAAGCCGCTGTCGTTGAGAAATTTAAGCGGGTTAACGGATTAAATTATTCTCCTGATCAGATTATTATTTCTACCGGTGGTAAACAGTGTATTTACAATTTACTACAAGCCATCATTGAAGAAGGGGATGAAGTGATTATCCCTGCCCCCTATTGGGTCTCTTATCCGGATATGGTGCTCTTAGCGGATGGGTCTCCGGTTTTTATTCCTACAGATATTGAGCATCGGTTTAAAATTACGCCTGAGCAGTTAGCTGCTGCAATTACGCCTAAAACTAAGCTCTTTATCATCAACAGCCCTTCAAATCCAAGTGGTATGGCTTATACCCATGCAGAATTGAAGGCACTTGCAGAAGTACTGCTTGCTAATCCCCACGTGCTTATCGCAACGGACGATATGTATGAGCACATCTTATGGACCCAGGAGCCATTTAGTAACCTGTTGATGGTATGTCCGGAGCTCTATGAGCGCACCTTCATACTTAATGGCGTATCAAAAGCCTATTCCATGACTGGCTGGCGTATTGGTTATGCCAGCGGCCCTAAAGCGGTTATTAAGGCGATGAACAATATCCAAAGTCAAAGTACCTCTAACCCCTGCTCTATTGCGCAGGCTGCTGCAGAGGCTGCTTTACGAGGGGGCATGGAAACGGTTCATGAGATGGTAACAACTTTTAAAAAGCGCCATGACTATTTGGTCAGCAGTTTAAATGCTATAAACGGCATACAATGCGCCGCGGGTGATGGGACGTTTTATGCATTTGCTCGGGTACAAGATATTATTGATCGCATGCCGGATATTCAATCAGACGTACAACTGTCTGAGCATTTAATTAGCGCCGCAGGTGTCGCTTTGGTACCTGGCTCCGCTTTTGGTAGTGAGGGTTTCGTAAGACTTTCCTTTGCTACCAGCATGGAAACCTTAGAGAAAGCGATTGATCGACTAAAGCGCGCTTTCTCGTAAGAGAACGCGCATCAGTCTTGACTTAAAGTCATTGTAAAAGTAGTATTGCCCGCTATTCCCCGATAGCTCAGTGGTAGAGCAGGTGACTGTTAATCACCGGGTCGGCGGTTCGAGCCCGTCTCGGGGAGCCAAGAAAATATAGGGCCTAGCGTCCTTTCAGATGAATGCTTAATACTCATGGGGCATTCCCGGGGCACTTGGCAACAATCAAGCACCACAAATCATCACTTCCACCCATCCCCTATACTGTTTATTTGATCAGCTTTATGTTTACCCTTCTGAGGCCATTATGCTATATTAACATCGTCAACCCGAAGTGGTTCGCTACTTCGGAGCCGGTCGGCCAGCGCCACCGGTTTTTTTTTGCCTATAGATGTTTACCTGGATGTAGTCTTGACTAAAAAACGCATTATTAGTTTAGTAGATGGATTTAACTTATACCACGCAGTTTGTGACCTAAAACAAAATCATTTAAAGTGGAATAACCTCTGGAGCCTATCTGAGGCTTTCATAAAACCAACCCAAGAAGTTTTATCCGATGTTTACTTTTTCAGTGCATATGCAACCTGGAAACAACAATCTCACCTACGACATCTGAAGTATGTTCAAGCACTTGAAGCTGTTGGCGTTAAAACCGTTCTTGGACATTTCAAACAGAAAAAACGTCGTTGTCATAGCTGCAAAAATGAGTTCATAGCACATGAGGAAAAAGAAACAGATGTAAATATTGCAATTCATCTTCTTGATTTGGCTCATAGAAAAGCATTTGATAAAGCTTTGATAATAACGGCTGACTCCGATCTTTGTCCTGTGATAAATCTTATAACCGAGAAGTTTAATGATATTAATATCACTATTTTAGTACCGCCAGGCCGTTACGCAATTGCTCGAGAACTCCGAAGCAAAGTGCCAACTATTAAAATTAAGCAATCACATTTAGAGAATAATTTGCTACCTGCTGAAGTTACAGATAGATACACCGGCAATATTATAAAGAGACCGAACGAGTATAAAAAATCTTGATAATAAAGCCGAATTAAATTAATTCGATCCAGCGTGACAATTCAATAGCCCAGCTAAAAGATTTGGCCTTTGCTTAACTTAACCAAGATCTTAGTGATTTACAGCCTCTGCGCATTTCATTCACTTTGAAAAGGCGTTCGGAGATTATGTCAGTTTTGTTTAGTATCACACAAAATATAAGTCAAATAGATATACTTCAATTGTATTGTCTGCCCCCTAGATGCCCCATAAAAATTAATATTTAAATTAAATCAAATAATATCAAAATGTTGTGAGTAACTTACATGGGATTATCTATCATAAGTTGTAATTTTTCGTCACTTGTTGTAGATTATTGCAATTCATTTTCCTGGGCCAATAAGCAGTATGGCAAACATCGAAAAACGAACCAGCAAGGATGGCAGTCTTTCCTACCGAGTCAAAGTGAGGCTTAAAGGCTTCCCAGTTCAACATGCAACTTTCGAAAGATTAACTGATGCTCGCAGATGGGCACAACACACAGAATCAGCAATACGAGAAGGTCGCCACTTTAAAACAACTGAAGCAAAACGTCGCACCCTTGGTGAAATGATTGATCGTTACATGAAAGATGTTCTCCCCCATAAGCCAAAGAACCAAAGAAACAGAATGCTTCAATTATCTTGGTGGAAAACTGAATTAGGGAGATATTCCCTTGCAGAAGTCTCCCCAGCACTAATTGCTGAACATAGAGATAAACTTGGCCGTGGGGTTACAAGCCGTGGTGAGATGAGATCCCCCTCTACAGTCGTTCGTTATATGGCAGCCCTTTCTCATGCTTTCACAATGGCCGTTAAAGAATGGGGATGGATTGATGATACCCCAATGCGCAAAGTTACAAAACCAAAAGAACCTCGAGGTCGCATACGATTTTTATCAGATGATGAGCGTAGTCGCTTGTTAGATGCTTGCAAAGAAAGCAACAGTACCTATCTTTACCCTGCCACAGTTTTAGCCTTATCAACAGGCGGGCGTCGCATGGAGATTCTAGGCTTAAAATGGCAAGACATCGATTTTTCACGCAGCATTATTACCCTTCATGAAACAAAGAATGGCGAGCGTCGAGTTTTACCATTGGCTGGCCATGCTCTAGAACTTATCAAAAATCTTGCTAAATCTCGTTCCTCTGACTGTGATTCAGTTTTTCCAGGGAAAGACTCAAAAAGCCCTGTTGATATTCGAACCCCATGGGAGAACGCATTGAAACGAGCAGAAATTACTGATTTTAGGTGGCATGACCTTAGACATTCATGCGCTTCTTACTTAGCGATGAATGGTGCAAGCCTTGCAGAGATTGCTGAGATCCTTGGGCACAAAACTCTACAAATGGTTAAACGTTACGCACATTTATCAGATTCACACACCAGCAAAGTGGTGGCGAGAATGAATGAAAAGATTTTTGGAGTTTAATTCATGTCAGGTATTGAGGATACAGATTTGAAATTTGAAACTTTGACCATTTCTCAGCTACTTAATAGGTCTTCGTGGTGGAACAAGCGTTCCCTAGATAATATTTTAGAACTTGCTGATAAAGGATATTTTGGACTGTATTTTAAACCTGCCGTGCTAATTAGGGACAGCAAAATAGAAACATACACACATATTGAGGGAACATTAAAGTCATTGTTACGTGGTTATAACTCGATGGGAGAGACAGAAAATAATAATTACAAAATATTAAATGAAAAATTTAATGATTTTTGCAAAAATCATGAGCCTTTACTAAATCCTGTGGTTGGTTCTAAGAGGCTTGCAACTGCGATGGAAGTTACTATATACCCTTCCTGCGAATCTGGATCTATTAGATGCTTTAGAAGAGAACTAGTAATTAAAGGTTTAGAATATAATAATCATTTCGGGTTCATGTCTATTAATGGGGAGATAGTTTCACATGGTTATGACTTTAGAGGAAAAAGAATATATGAGGATAATTTATTCGTTCTTGTAAGCCAGATAGAAGAATACGAGAGAAAACAAAAAATTCCTCTCAAAAAAGATGAAGAAAGTTCAGAAATTGAAACATATGAGGTGAACCCAATAAATAAAACAGATCTTGACAAGCAACTCTTAAATAGGAAAGCTATAAAACTAAACTACCAGGGTGGAAATAAATGCCTAACAGATAAGAAATGGATCAAGATGTTCGAAAATGAAAAAAAAACTGGATTAGATAAAGCAAGGACCAGCCAAAAAGATGGCATCAAAATACTATATTCCCGAGTAATACTTCATAGCTGGCTCTTAAGAAATGGGTATTTTACTGAAATACAATTACAAAAAATAACAACGCCCCAATCTCTCATGAGATCAAGTTGGTAACTTAGGCAAATATTATCTTTACAAAATGATACCTAATTTGCCCCCCTTAATTACCCCCTAACTATACCTATTTTTCACCCCTTCAGTGATTTTCTGCTTTTATCCCGTTGAGTGGCAGCTTGCCACATTGGCTAATCAACTTGTATTACAGGAGATCATTTATGGTGAATTGTGTCAATAAAAGATTATCAACCGTTAAGAAAATCCCAGATCTCTACCCTGGTGTATTCACTGAATCATCTATTCGCTATTTAATCTTTAATGAAAAAGAGAATGGCTTCTCTCAATGCATACGTCGAATTGGTAAGAAAGTTCTTATTGACCTTGATTTATTTGAAGCTTGGATTGACGCTCAAGGTCAAGGGGGGACAAGCCGTGTATAAAAATAATACCCATATCCAAGAATTAGAATCACATGATAATGCTAAACTTGAGTTAAAGGATCCGCATCTTAAATTCTTACTCCAAAATATTGTTTGGGCCCATGAGGGTTACTGGATTGCCCATTCATATTCCACTTCTAGTGTTGAAATGCATCATCGTTATAATGGTTTTGCTCAACAAAAATTATGTTTACAGCATTTTTACGATAATATTTCTGAATTGTTTTTAGTTTGGGAAGGGATGAAATTTAATTTCGGCATTATAGAAGAGGATCAATAATATGCGTTATCGATCCATTTATGTGCGTATATGGGGAGACGAGAAATTTCGATCACTTAGCTCTCTAAAGCCAAGCGCGCAAGGACTTTTTTTATATCTATTAACAAATCCAAATACAACATCAATCCCGGGGCTCTACCGGGCCGGTGCTGCTGCTATGGCTGAAGAGTTGGGATGGTCCATCGAAGGATTTAAGGGAGCCCTCAATGAACTCACTCAACATGGCTTAGTAATAGCAGATCTAGATTCTAGGGTTATATTTATACCAAATGCCATTAAATATAACAAACCCCAATCACCAAATGTTATAAAAAGCTGGAGATCGCATTGGGATGAAATTCCAGAATGTGAATTAAAAAATCTGGCATATCAAAAGCTCAAAGCCTTTGCTGAAGGTATGGGTAAAGCCTTTGGCCAAGCCTTTGTTCAAGTTATTGACGAAGGTTCTGATGAAAGTATTGTTAAGCCTTCATTAAAGACTATACCTAATCAGGAACAGGATCAGGAACAGGAACAGAAAAAAAATACTGTTGATGATCCGTCTTCCAATTCTGTTACTACAGATGTATTGGATAGTTCTGAAACTCAAACGCTTCTGGCTTTAATGGTGAGAGAAATTTTTAATTATTGGCAAACTATGATGGATCATCCACAGGCTAAACTTGATTTGAAACGAAAAAAGAAAATTCGTGCGGCATTTAATTTAGGGTTTGACTTAGAACAACTTAAACAAGCCATTGATGGGTGCAAGAATACCCCTTTCAATATGGGGGAAAACAAGCAAAAACAAAAATATGATGGAATCGGTTTGATTTTTAGAGATGCAGAGCAAATTGAACGATTTATCCAAAATGCATCAGTATGTCCCAATAATCCAAAGTTAAATTCAACGGTCAGTCAAATAGATCAGATTGCAGAAGGAGCAATATAAATGCAAATGTACTCTGCAAAGGATATTGTATGTTTACTAGATCAAAAAATTGAGAGTGTTGTCCGTCATTTGCTCCCCAATGGAAAACGTAAGGGCAGAGAATGGTGCGCAGGATCAGTAAATGGAGAGGCTGGTGACTCGCTAAAAATATGCCTCCAAGGTGATAAAGTAGGTTCATGGGCAGATTTTGCTGCTACCACCCCTCAAAGTGGTGATCTCTTAAATTTATGGTGCTTATGCCGCAACAAAACGATCGCAGAAGCGATTTTAGAGGTAAGGCAATGGTTGGGTATACCCTCCCCTACTTTCGAGCCACAGAGAAGATCTCAGAGCGTTCCGCCTGAAATTAAAAATGAGGCTCCTCTGCGGCTAAACTCATCAGTAGGTCGTTACTTAATAAATGAGAGAAAGCTGACACTTGAGACACTCCACAAATTCCATATCAAGGAAATACAAAATGAAATTGTCTTTCCTTATTACATAGAAGACAAACTAACCTTAATTAAATACCTTCAGATTAATCGACCCAATGGCAAAAAGATTATACGTGTAAGCCCAAATTCCCAACATTGTCTATTCGGCTGGCAAGCGGTGCCCAAAGATGCACGAAGCCTTGTATTAGTTGAAGGCGAAATCGATGCAATGTCACTACATCAGTATGAATTGGACTTGGCCATACTATCAGTACCATTTGGTGGTGGAACTGGCGCAAAACATCAATGGCTAGAGCATGAGTTTGATAGAATTTCTGCTTTTGATGAAATATATCTCTGCTTAGATAATGACGCAGAAGGACAAGCAGCTACTCATGAGTTGATTGAGAGATTAGGCAGGTATCGTTGCCGCATTGTTCAATTGCCCAGGAAAGACGCTAATGAATGTTTACAGGCAGGAATGAGCACCGAAGACATACGGAAGTGTTTCGAAAATGCTCGCCCCCTAGACCCAGACGAATTAAAGCGGGCTAGCACTTATGTCGCTCAGGTAATTCAGGAATTTTACCCCCTTGATGATCACTCTGTTGGGTATTCATTACCCTGGGAGAAAGTTAGCGGCAAAATTAATTTTAGACCAAGTGAGCTTTCCCTTTGGACAGGTTATAACGGACATGGTAAAAGCCAAGTGCTTGGTCAAGCAATTCTTCATTTCATAAAACAGGGCTCAAAAGTATGTATTGCTAGCCTTGAGTTAAAGCCAAAGCGTTTATTGTTTAGGTTAACTCGCCAAGCATCTGGCTTACGTAACCCATCTGAGGAGTATATTCGAGTTATTCATCAATGGTATGACAAACAATTATGGATTTTCGATCTTGTAGGTACCACTAAAACTACTAGATTGTTAGAAGTATTCCAGTATGCCAGGCAACGATATGGAATAGATGTGTTTGTTATCGATTCGTTAATGAAATGTGGTATTGGCGAAGAGGACTACACAGCTCAAAAACTATTTATTGATCAACTCTGTGATTTCAAAAATATGCATGATTGTCATATCCATTTAGTAGCTCATCCAAGAAAGGGCCAAGATGAAAATAAGCTGCCTGGAAAATTAGATATGAAGGGTTCTGGGACAATTACCGATTTAGCTGACAATTGTTTTTGCGTATTTCGTAATAAATTAAAAGAAGATGAAATAAGCAAACTTGGTGGTCGAGTTGATCCTTCTGAAAGTATCTTAGAAAAATTTGATTGTCTATTTGCATGCTCTAAACAAAGGAACGGTGAGTGGGAAGGTAAAATTGCTCTATGGTTTAACCCAGATTCTTTTCAGTATTTAGAAAATCGGCATCACAAACCAATACAGATAGTTCCTTATTCAAATAAAACATAATACAAAAGGTGCAATAATGACTAAGAAAAAAGATGATTCAGATAACAAAAACCAAAATGATAAATTGGAGGAAGAAACTGATTTAGATAATTTAACTCAAAATGATCTCTTCTCAGAAGCCATTAGCACCTTAGTGCAAAAAAATTTCTCAAATGTCTTTGGTGACCGTAATGTTAAACCGATACATCGTAAGCTTATTGATGAAGGAAATAAAGTTAATCAAGGTAACTTAGAATCAGTAGAAAAAATATTAATTGTTCAAGCTCATACTTTAAACGTTATGTTTAATAACCTAGCATACAGAGCATCAAGGAATGATGGGGTGGATCTATTCGAATCACTTATGCGGTTGGCATTCAAAGCACAGTCACAATGCCGGACAACTTTGGAAACATTAGCTAAAATTAAAAACCCACCCCAGGTAGCTTTCGTAAAGCAAGCTAACATCGGCCACAACCAGCAAGTGAATAATAATGTTAGCCCTGATCCCATCTCGCGCATGGAAGAAATAAAAAATCAGCAAACCCAACTATTGGAGGAACAAGATGGCGAACAGCTGGACATTGGAACGCAAAGGCAGGCAATCAATACAGATAAGAAACTGGAGGCCGTGGGAAAAGTCCACAGGGCCACGAACACCTGAGGGTAAGGCTCGGTCTGCTGTGCGTGGTTACAAGGGCGGTAAAAGGCAAGAATTAAGGGCGCTTAGTAGGGTTTTTCGTGATTATAAAAAGAGATGCATGAATTCACCTAATGATATCGACGAAATCCTAGGAGAATTTATGGAGATAATCCAGGAAATTTGATATCAGACAAGCCATTCAACTAGGCTGGGCTCATCCATGAGACTATTTAGTCCTTTATGTAAAAATTTATACGTCAATATCAGTTTTTTAAATTAAGGAGTAGTTCTAGTTCTTCGAGCAATATCCTCTTCAATAGCGTTCATTAAGTCTGAAGTTGAGATTAAATCTGCTCGCGTATCATCAATTGGACCAGCTGCCAAAGAAGATTCTATAGCGAGTCGTTGGGGCTGAAAAATAGTCTCTGTTCTTGAACTATGAAATGCTGTTAGCTCATCTGGTGCTGCTGTCGCTGCTCGCGCAGCTGGTATTGGGCGTGCAGCTATTGTAGCTCTCATGAAATTGGCAAGACGTTCCTCTATTTGCTTTATTTGTTCTTTCTCAGTTCGCTCAACATATATTGAAAGCGATTTACGCGCCTGCGCTAGTGTATTTAAAGCCGCACCATCAAGCGGATTGGGATATAATTCTCCTTCGGCTTGTATTAAGAGGTTCCTTGTTCTTAGATAATTTGCATTAAGAATCCTAACAATAAAATTAATTTCTTTCTTTATAGCATTAAGTTCTTCATCAAGAGATGCTGGTGCTGCTGGTGCAGCATAATGTGCAGATAAATCGGTTTTATGACTAAACCAACAGCCTGACAATATATGAGCTTGATATTCTTGCCAAGAGTTAACGAGTTTTTTTTGATTATTAGCACTATAAATAAATGCGCGAAATCCTTTTTCAGGAACCACGCGTCCATCATATAAAACGCTTCCAGCGTTAACAATTGGTGCCGCCTTAAGTTCGCGTATAGAACGTTCTTCTGCTTGTGCTCGTGCTATTGTAAGTTCATGTTCTGTTGTTACTGGTGCTGTAACTCGTGCTGATGCTATTCGTTCATCTGATGGGCGAAGGTGAGTTAATGGCATAATAAGTTCCTCAAATAATATATAACGCATTTAATTAACTGACCTAGGATAATAATTTGATTAACGCATCACATGCAATAGTTTTTAACGAAAATCAGATAAGCGCAGCAAGGCAGTAGACAAATGGTGCCAATGTTAGAATATTTGTGAGATGCCAAATTTGTGTTCTTAAAGTCTATCTGACGGACCTCGAGGACCAACACACTACGAGAGCAATAAACCACCCAAATCAACCCAAACTTCTTCAAGTCCATAGAGCCGAGAAATCCTGAGGGTAAGGGCTCGATCAGCAATGCGAGGCTTCAAAGTAGGGACTTGATTATTGAGTCCTGTTTAATTTTTCTTCTCAGGACTCAATATTTAAGATAAAGAGACGATTTTAAAATACATGCCTGTTGGAGTTGAGACTGATGATATTGAAAAATATTCCAGTGGAGTATAGATTTCTCTCGGCGTCGCAGATGTTTCTATATAAACATCATTTATGAAAGCTTTACCATCTGCTTTAAGAAGTAAATTGCCACCCACCCCAAATCCATACGCTAAAACGATAGAGTCATTTGAGTGTGTTAAAATAACGTCAGTTTCAGGTCCTTGGATACTTAGTGAAACTATACCACCTGATACTTCTCTAATTTCAAAGATATCTAAAGTCTTCATATCTGTTTCCTCAAAATGGATTAACGAAAGAGTAAATAACTGGTGGTGGCGTTAGTTTCAGGGTATTTTGGAAAAAAAATTTGTATGTAATA
>JABDCK010000012.1:27500-40743 GCA_013288185.1 Gammaproteobacteria bacterium | reverse complement strand
GAAATTGATCTGAAGCCCGGGTGGTATACGCTTGATGCACCGTTTGTCGCAAATGACGATTATCCGCATAAGTAATGAGGGCATGATAACAAGGGAAATCTAAAGTGAAACGCCATCCTTGAACCCCCGCTTTTTCTGCGACTTTTTGGGCAGTTAATAGCGTTTGTTCTGAAAGCCCTGCAAGCTGTGCAATATCTGTAATATCCAAATGCCATTGATCAGTTGCATCCATCACATTATCTTGAAACTGGCTTTGCAACGTGGCTAAGGTTTTACTTAATTGCGCAAATTGCTCACGTGCCGCATTTTCTAGCGCAACACCGGAAAGTTTAAAATCTCGAATCGCATTGGTGATGACTTTTTGTTGCCCCTTGGTTAAATGCCTAAACTCCTGACTTTTCTCAAGGGCACAATACGCGGCATAAAGACGCTGATTTTGTCCCACTTGCGTGGCATAATCTGAAAGCTTGGGTAAACAGTTATTATACGCGGCACGCAACTCCGGAGTATTGACCACCGCATTTAAATGCGAGACCGGAGACCAGGCCTGACTCAATTTATCGTCCATCGCTTCAATGGGTGCAACTAAATTTTCCCAGGTTGGTGATTGTTGTGTTTCAACTAAGTTATCAATCGCTTTTAAATTCTCATCAATCAATGCACTAATGGCCGGCTCTATATGATCTGCCTTGATGGCGTTAAAGGGCGGCAAGGCTTGTTCAGTTAATAATGGATTCAGCATGTGATGGGTTCCCTTCTTACAATTTTTGAAACAATGGACAATAGTGTAACCTATATACTATTATTTTTTCTTAACTCTTTTTAGAAATTATGGGCCGGACATGAACACAACCAATACCTTGAAAAAACAAAAAGTTATCCCTAAAAAACGTCCGAAAGTTAGCCGCCCAAGCAGCATGCAACCACAACGCACGCTCGGCCCCATTTCTGATCTGGAGCGTCATTTACCGCCGGAGTGGTGGAAAACGCTTTTTAATTCACTCTACTTAAAAACCGATGGCGATGTCGTTGAAAATAGTCTCAATACAGAAAATGATGTGAATACCTTGATTCAAGCCACCGGGATAAAAACCGAGGATCACCTCCTTGATTTGTGTTGTGGCCAAGGCAGACATACCCTTGAATTAGCTTCCCGTGGCTTTCACCACATTAATGGCGTTGATCGCTCTCGATATCTTATTCGTCTGGCTAGAAAACGTGCCAAATTTTTAGGCTTACCCGTGTCTTTTTCTGAAGGAGACGCTCGGCATTTTCGTTTAAAAGAAAGTTCAATAGATTGCGCTTTTTTAATGGGTAACTCTTTTGGCTATTTTGAACGAGAAGAAGATGATATAGCCGTTTTAAATAATTTGAAACGCATTCTCAAATCGCAAGGTAAATTACTCTTAGATATCGTTGATGGCACTTGGATGAGCCAACATTTTGAACCACGCTCATGGGAGTGGATAGATCAAAATCATTTTGTGAACCGAGAACGCTCCCTTTCCGCTGATGGTAAACGGATTATTTCACGTGAAGTCATTACCAGCGCAGAAATTGGCGTAATGGCAGATCAACTGTATGCAGAGCGTCTTTATTCTTTAGATGAAATTAGTGCCATTTTAACGGAATTGGGCTTTAAAGATATTCAAAATCATGGCAATGTTTATTCCCACTCCACCCGCGGCCAGGATTTGGGTATGATGGCCAATCGCTTATTTATTACGGCGATTGCCCCCGCAAAAAAACAAACGCCAAAATTAGCTACGGCTAAAACCCACGTCACCGTGATTATGGGCGATCCACGCTTACCTGATTCGGTTAAAAAAGATGGTAAATTTAACACGGAAGATTTTGAAACTATTAATAGTTTAAAACAAAATTTAAAATTGTTAGAGGATTTTCAATTCCAATATTGGGATAATCATAAAACCCTTTTCCAACAACTCTTAAAATCTCCGCCAGCTTTTGTTTTTAATTTATGCGATGAAGGATTTAATAATCAAGCCATGCTGGAGTTGCATGTGCCCGCACTGCTAGAAATGCTTAATATTCCTTATAGCGGCGCAGGCCCTGCGTGCTTGGCGCTTTGCTACAATAAAGCACTAGTACGTTCCATCGCCCAGAGTTTAGATGTACCGGTTCCGCTGGAAACCTATTATACGCCCTCTGATCAAGCAGCGCATATTCCCCATACTTTTCCCGCCATTATCAAACCAAATTTTGGTGATAGTTCCATTGGGATTACGCAATATGCCGTGGTAAAAAACGCAGAAGAACTGATTAATTATATTAATTATCTTAATGAAGATTTACCCAATGTGCCGTTGTTAATTCAAGAATTTCTTGAAGGCGCTGAATATAGCGTGGGCCTGGTGGGTAATCCCGGTAAATTTGAAGTACTCCCCTTATTGGAAGTGGATTATTCCGCACTGGATAGCAACTTACCCCACATTCTCTCTTATGAATCAAAATGGTTACCAGAATCTCCTTATTGGAACCATATTAAATATAAAGAAGCGCAGCTCCCCGATGAAACTGCGCGCAAACTGATAGATTACTCCGGGCTTTTATTTGAGCGCTTAGAATGTCGCGATTATGCGCGCTTTGACTTTCGCGCTGATAGTCAAGGTAATCTTAAACTCTTAGAAGTGAATCCCAACCCTGGCTGGTGCTGGGATGGTAAATTTAATCTGATGGCAGAGTTTGCCGGGATGCATTATAAAGAATTACTCGAACAAATTTTAAAAGCGGCGAAGGATAGAGTAGGATTATAATTCATTGCAAAATGCCTATGAAGAATTAGAAGCGATATTTCGCAAAGTCTTAATCCTGCGCTCGGTAAAATCCCTACTGCGCTGGGATGCAGAAGTGATGATGCCTCAAAAAAGTCATTTATTGCGTGCACAGCAATTAAGTACCCTCCAAACGCTCACGCAAGAATTGGTTTTTTCATCTAAAGTTGCGCGTTTATTAAAAATAGTAGACGCGCAAAAGGCATTACTTAATCCTTGGCAACAAGTGAATGTTGCTTTGATGCAGCATCAATATCAAAGTTTATCTTCCTTACCACCCAAATTAATTTTCAAACTGGATAAGGCCATTCGCATCGCAGAAAGTGCATGGTTTGACGCAAGAGCGGATAATAATTATAAGTTGTTTGCCAATGCCTTTGACGCATTATTAAAAGTTTATCGCGAAAAAGCCAATCGTTTAGCCGAGCATCTAGGGTGTAGTCCTTATGAAGCGCTGATGGATGAATATGACCCAGGCAGAAAGCAAAGCACCGTTGATAATTTGCTCAATCAAGTAAAGCCGCATTACCCTGGTATTATCCAAAAAGCACAAGCCAGAAATTTAGCGTCAACCCCCATCATTGGCAGATATCGCAAACGCACGCAATATGCTTTATGCCGAGAACTCTTGCGTTTACTACATTTTCCCATGGATCAAGGGCGCTTAGATGAAAGTGTGCACCCTTTTACAGAAGGTATTGCGCAAGATATACGTATTACCACCATTTTTAATCGCGAAAACCCGTTACAAACACTGATGGGCTTAATGCATGAATTGGGCCATGCGCTTTATGATAACGGCTTACCGTTAGCATATCGTTTTCAGCTGGTAGGCAAAGATGGTGGCATGCTCATTCACGAAGGAGTTGCCTTATTTTGGGAAAAAATGTTGGGCTGCAGTCAAGCATTTGCCACCTGGCTGTCGCATCACATGCAAGCACATTTTGAACATCCTGAGATTTGGACGCCGGAAAATATTTTTAGCCATTTAACAAAAGTAGACCCTACCTTAATTCGCATTGAAGCAGATGAAGTCTGCTATATGGGCCATATTATTTTACGTTATGAGATTGAAAAAGCGCTCTTTAATGATGGCCTCATGGCAAAAGATATCCCTGAATTATGGCGTGAAAAAACAGTCTCTTTGTTAGGTTATCATCCACAAAACCTTACGCAAGATTGTTTACAAGATATTCATTGGGCCCATGGCTATTTTGGTTATTTTCACACCTATGGCTTAGGCTTTCTTTTTGCCGCACAATTATTTGAATTTTTACACCAACACCATCCCCAGGTATTTACCGGTATTGCCAATGGCAGTTTTATGCCACTGTTGGATTGGTTCAAAGAAAATCTATTTCAGTGGGGTGCGCGCTTTGATGCGGATGTACTTATTACCCAACTTACGCAAAGCCCCTTACAAACACAGCCCTTTATTACCTACCTCCAAGAAAAATATCGCTAAGTCGCTCTTATACCTGGCGTTACGCTAGGTTCTGCACCACCTGCAACCGCTACGCCTCTAGCAAAATTTGGTACCAGCGCTTGGTAATGTCTAGCAAAAACTGCCGCAAGCTCCGCATCATCGGCAACGGTTGGCGCTACTGGCCTCATATCCTCATAGATCTGCGCAATTATTCTTTGTGGCAATCCCGGCTCATATGCTTGCGGACCCCAGGTCTTAAATGGACTTAAATCCGCATGCTGCAAAAATTCTTCTGTGTAATAAAAATTATGCATAGCCGCTTCCCGTGCACTTTTGGTGGGTGTTTCATATTCCCAGTGTGCGCCGGTATTAAATATTTTTACCATCCAAGGGCGGGGGGGATCTGTGATTCTTCGCATCCCCCGGGTATTAACCTCAAAACCCATATGCAACCTTTCACCCAATAAGCTTAAATGCTCAAATGAAATCTCTTCGCTTGCTTCTAAATCAGCCATGTGCTCCGCATAAACGTGACAGGCACCATTGAGCCATTGTTCCTTAGCTTCCCTATGCAGTTGCTCTATAATCGCATTTTTTCTCTGGAGTTGGATTTGAAGTAAAATTTGCCCGGGTAGTGGGTTTGCAACCCTGTTATCAATAAGCTGTGCAAATGCCTGTGCTTGCTCATCCGCGGTAACGGGAAGTCTTTGCGCACGCGCTACGCGGTCGGTATATTCTGCTTTTAAACGTTCGAACCATGGTCTATTGCTTGCAACAATAGGTTTACCAACATCGTCTGCACGGCCCCTAGCAAGATAGTCATTAAACGCAACAGCTCCTTCGTTCTCCCATATATCGGGTGCATTTTCAAGGATCTGTTTGCCTAAATGTTTTCTCAATACGGGTGCTAAAATTGCTTCTTGGTCTGTTGCAACCCGATAGCTTTCCAATACTTTTTTAATCTCATCCCAACGCGGTACCGAAGGTAAGCCATAGTATTCAGCAAAAGTCTCACGTAACGCCGTATACGCGGGATCATCCCCATAGAAACCTTCCACGTCTCCATCATTCAATTTAGTAATTAAAAAATGGCTGAGGCAATTCAAGCCACAATTATTGTGCCAACCAGATGTTTTGCAGCGTAATTCAGGGTGTAATTTAAAATTTGCGTTTAGCATAATATCCTCACACAGGCTAATTAATAAGTATTAGGTACTAAACTAACATATATTTTGCAAAAGAGGTGATATTTCCGACAGAATGGATTAATCACCGACTAAAAGGTATTACATAGTTTTTTAGTTGACTATGATTTTGATTATTGTTATGGTTTGTGTGGTTATTTAGGCTTGTAATTACACCAAAGAGGAATTTATGAAAACTTTAAATCTCGTTGAATGCCATCATGTTGCCGGCGGAACAGATAGTGATGAAACCCTTGCTGTCTTAATGATGACTGGAGCGATGGTGGGAGGAGCGACAGGCCTTGTCGTAGGTGCAAGCGCATTTCCGAGTTCCTTAGCCATTTTTATTGCGGGTCCTGCTATCGGCACAATTATCGGCACGTTTGGATTTCCGGCAATTGCCTATGGCATTTATAATCTCGGTAATGCGATTTATAAGGCCTCTTAACAAAAAACCCCTTGCCGCTTACGCGATTAGGGGACTGCCTTTTTTCTTAGTACCATTCCCAGCGCAAGCGCATGAAGCCGGCATGCGCGGTATATTGCGCTTTGAAATCAAAATCATAGCTAGCGGTAAACGCAAGATTGTGATGATTAAATACCGACAAACTCATTCCGAGATTATAATTTTTATTGGGCATTTCAATGCCATAGGTAACAAAGCTAGGACCGGCACTCGTAAATTGTGATGTTAGTTGAACATTATCTTGCACAAAATCATATAAAAACATCGCATGAATTTCAGGTTGCAACATGAGGAATTCTATTTGGAAATCTTTTGCTATTTTTATCCCAAGACCGCCTTCTAAAAAGTTATAATCCGAAGGATTAACAACTTGATTGGCCGTATCAAGCCCCATTTCTGTATATCCTGTTAAGTTAAGATAAGAATAATACAAGGAGACTAGAGGAATAACATCGTAATTCTTCAGATTAAATATATAGCCTAATTCCCCTTTACCACCATATTGTAACCCGTCAAATTCACTCAAAGCCGTTAATAAAATACTTCCAAAATTAACATTACGATGCCCAATATAATTATTATATGCAGCCGTCATATAACCATTGAAATATAGTGGATTTTCAAAAAGATATTCACCATATAATAAGGCTTGATAACTATCTATTGTGGTATAAGAACCTGCAGAAACTTTATTATGAATTTGTGCATGCGTATAGCTAAGACTGACTCCAATTAAGGCTTGTGATGTTAGTGTCGTATCAAAACCAAAAGCAAAACCTGCTGTATCATCGGTATACCCTGCAATAAAATTGCGAGTTTGTTGGGTTGCATGTTGACCAAAAATCTTGGCCCAGCTGCCCACGGGCCGCTCATTATCTCCGGCGACATAACTCTCTAGATTTTGAGCGCGCGCAAGACCAATGGGGCCGCGCATGCCAAAATAATTTTCATCATAACGTCGCTGCGTTATTTCATAGAGTTTCGGTAAATTATTCATGACACTTTGCACCATCGCACCATCAACCACGGGTGATAATGTGGTTAAATCATAAGAAATTTCTGATGCCGATAATGTTGGGATTTCATTAATGATGGCCTGTAACGTACCGTACGTTCTGACGCCGCTATTCATAATAGTTTGTAACGCTTGGGCAACGCCTTGATTATTCCCCACAGTGCCAAAAGCACTAAGGGGCGACCCCCCCGTGAAGATTAAATTCAGCGTATTACCATCTACTTCTGTCGTAAAACCTTGCTGATTTACAATTAAGGGATGTAAATTCGCACCCCCTCCTTGACTGGTAATCAAGGGTATAACCAGGGTTCCAGTAGAGACAACCGGTGGATTATTCACTTGTAATAGGGTTGAGGGTGTCGTTGTGGCAAGGCCTGCAGTGGTAATGCTCCCTGCATTAAAACCGTTCATAGTTACTGCTAACGTAGTACCGGTACCTAAATTTAAAGTCCCTGCACTCGTGGTATTAGTGATATTTAATTCCCCGCCTGCGCCCAAACTTAAAACAGAAGCATTAGTGAAAG
The DNA here is from genome assembly GCA_013288185.1 of Gammaproteobacteria bacterium. GTDB lineage: Bacteria > Pseudomonadota > Gammaproteobacteria > Berkiellales > Berkiellaceae > Berkiella. Next base: position 33,333 of record JABDCK010000012.1, on the reverse strand, counting down.
CGACTGCACTATCAATTCTTTGTTGTCCCGTGACGGATAAAGTTGCACCATTATTGATACTCAGCGTATTGGAAAATACATTATAATTATTGAAATTAAAATTTTGGCCAGAACTTCCTGTGATGTTAATGGCTCCAAGCTGATCGGTGCTACTCCCAATAGTATTATTGCCACTAAAAGCGCTTTTCAGTGTTAACGTGCCCTGTCCTGCTACCGTTGTGGTAATTGGACTATTGATAATAGTGCTAGCATCAGCGGTTCTACCATTAACCGTTAATGTCTTATTCGCTTGAAATTGAAGATTTTGTGCATGTAACGCACAAAAATTACCGAGCGTTGTATTTTGGTTAAGGGTAATGAGTTTGCTATATACGGTTGCACCAACATTAAGACCGCCAGTAGATGAAAATTCTAGTGTGCCCAAAGGGACAGCTGCAGTACCTAACAAAGAAGAAGACGCAACAATTGTTGCGCCGCCGTTTAATATTAATGTGTCTATATTAGGTGTTTGTGGAATAATATTTGTCGTTAAAATACCAGCGGTATGAATTGTTAAAGTAGTAGGGTTTCCACCATCCTGAAGATTAATTTGATTCGCAACAAGTTCACTACTTTGAATCAAAACACTTTTTCCAGCAAGTCCGAGTGCGTTAACAACAATCTGTTGAAGTGGACTTGACTCACCTAAAATTCCTGCTGTAGATAGCGTGCCCCCTCCTTCCATCGTGATAGTTCCGGTGGCGCCGCCAGTCGTATTAATAAGGTTTTGACAAAATATTTCCCCACCATCCTCTAATACAATATTGATATTGCTAGCGTCCATATAGAGGTTGGTACCTGTGACGACTATATTTCCTGTAATGGTAGATCCTGTACCAGCAAAATGTATTGAATTTACCGTATTTTGAATAAATGGAAAGCTAGCACTACCAAGGAATTGTATATTTACAACAGGACTTTTTACCGTATTATCAATACCACCACTAATCGTCACATTATTATCAAAAATCAAATTAGTACTAGCAGTTACGCCAGTTACAAAAAAAATACTAAAGGGATTTACGGTTGAAATACTGCTTCCCGTTAAATGGATAGTTGAATTCGCGCCAGATATGTTTATTTCCTCGGCTTCAATATTATCCGCAATAATAGCATTTCCTAAGATATTGATATTACCCGTAATCGTTCCACCATTAAGTGCCAAAGTAGTCAGTAATGGGCTTGAAGCGTTGGTATAAATACTGCCATTCACTGTACCACCATTCATGGTCAACACATTCGTTGCGGTAGGTGATGGCGCTAAGTATACATCCCCCTGAATGGTCCCACTGTTTTGAACAACGGTACCTTCTGTTGCCGAGCTTAAATCTATAGCGGTTGGGGTACCTGAAATAGTACTACTCGTATTCGTGATGGTTACGGATGAGGAAGAGGTGATACCAACGCCACCTCCCGTATCTGTAATCAGCGCACTACTCGTATTCATAATCGCGGCGCCACTCGCTGTACTTGCTAAAACAATCCCACCTGCTCCACTTCCTGAAATCGTGCTGCCTGTCCCATCATTTGTAAGAGTGAGGCCCGCTCCAGAAGCACTAATCCCAAAGGAACCACTCGTATCCGTAATCAGCGCACCATCCTCATTTGTAATCGTGGCACCACTTGCTGTATTTGCTAAAACAATCCCGCCTGCTCCGCTTCCTGAAATCGTGCTAATATCTCCTGACTGTGCATCAACGCCTGTATTTGTAATAGCCAAATTTGTGCCAGAAGCACCAATCCCAAAGGAACCATTCGTATCCGTAATTAGCGCACCATCCTCATTTATAATCGTGGCGCCGCTCGCGGTACTTGTTAAAACAATCCCGCCTTTTCCAGTTCCAGAAATTGTACTAATGGTTCCTGAATTCTCATCAACACCTGTATTCGTGAGATTAAGATTTGCTCCGGAAACGCTCATCCCAAAGGAATTATTCCCATCAGTAATCTGTGCACCACTACTATTTTGAATCGTGGCACCACTTGCTGAACTTGTTAAAATAATCCCACCTCCCCCAGTTCCAGTAACCCCACTGTTTACGCCATCATTGGTGAGATTGATACCCGTTCCAACAACTGTCATCCCAAAGGAACCACTATTATCTAAAATCACCCCTCCACTATTATTGTTAATCTGTGAATTATCTGACCCTACATCTAAGTAAACGCCACCATTACCGTTTCCTTCAATGGTCCCTCCATTATTAATAATGTTTGCCAATGCTGTTACGTATATTCCTGTATATCCGCCAGACGTAACACCACTTCCACCACCGCCTACGGTGACTGTGCCCGAGGCCGTGATATTAATCCCGACATTATTTGCTGCACTCACTGCATTAGTTCCATAGGTAGCGTTATTCGCATCAATGGTTACAGAAGTATCGGCGGCATTGAGCTCAATCGCATTAACGGTTGTGGTGATGACTTGACCGGTATCTGTGATTTCAATGTTACCCGTATTAGAAGTTAGTAGAGGACCTGGCGTTGAAACCGAAATAACCGTATCAGGGTAAGCTGCTGAACTAATAAAAAGAGTGGAAAGAAGTGCTGCTTGAGCAAGTAATATCCGTTTCATGAGGCATCCTTGATGATAATATCCTTCACCTACCATACAGGATTTTGAACGCGAAAAAAATCCTAGCCACTTGTGCGATTAGAGGTTTGCCTTACAACAAATTTTCTAGCATATAGGTAAACTGTAAATAACCTATATTACTGATAAATCTATCTCTCACTTCAAGATCATAAGTGAAATTCATGACCCAGTCTTTGCTATAAACATTTAAGCTTAATTCTAGATCACCAATATCTCTGCCAGGCTTCATGCCATAGGTTTCAAAGGAAATCCCTCCACCGGCAAAGTTGGCAAAACTTTGTTGGGCATCGCTCATAAAATCATATAAATAATAAACCGCGGCCTCTGGCTCAAAAGTAAATGTCGATTTTTCATAAAGACTGGCGAATCGCAATCCCACACCGCCGGCCAATTCATTTAATGTTTTATTATTTACCGTTAAATTCAAAGGATCAACACCCAGCTCTGTATAATCATCTAACGCTAACAATAAATATTTAACGCGCACAATCGGTGCCACAAAATATTGACCATTATTGACCCACGCATAGCCGATATCCGCTAACGCCCCATATTCCACACCAAAAAATTCGGCATTCGCACCCGTATGAATCGCACCCACATTAATAGTGCGATTAGTGTCAAATTGTTCACTGCTCACACCTAACATGGCATCCACAAAAAATCTTTCTGTGAAGGCATACCAGCCATAAACTGCGCCAGAGACACTTTTTACTTCTTGACTCTTAGGAGAAAGTCCTTGTGTGCTTGCATTAAATTTTATATAACTACCGGCAATACCAAAGGACGCGCAATCACTTAAATCAAAATCTGCGCCTATTATCGTACCAACACCCGCACCATGATAACCACTATAAAATTGCCGCGGGTTTTGTTTCACATTCCCGCCCAATACATCTATCCACACATCATAAGCCGGCGAAAGGCCATCGCCATAACTTAAATTATGCGCATACCGTCTACCCGCTGCATTAATTTGTTTCGCTTGGATCCCTTGAAAAGTAACATTCAATCCTAACATCCCCAACTCTGCCAATGCATACGAAGCATCCGGCGTTAACGATTCTAAAGCGGCCTCAACTTCTTGATTAGTTCCCTCGCTGTTTAATTGGTAAATCATGGGCGCCAGACCCTGCATACCATAAAGCTGTAATAAATTGATCGTATTGGCCACGCCCTGTGTCCAAGGATTACCCCCAACAATATCAACAAATGTTGAACCCGAGATGGTAATCTGTAATATTTCAGCACCGGGTGAACCAATGGTTGCTTTGTGAAATGTGAGCCGACCTAAGGTGGATAGCGATAAGGTGGAATGATCTACAATGGTGCTGGCGGCACCTTCTGTAAACACCACATCATAAATGCCGGGCAAAAAACTGCCCGTAGGGGTGATAATACTGCCAACATTAAAAGTCGCGGCACCAGGCGCAGCTGCCGTCACAATGATCGCTCCCGGATTTGCGTTGAGTTCAAATTGGGTATTACTACTATTCGTTGCGGTATAGGTAGATGCCGTTAACGTATTATTTAAAGGTAAATTCAGTGTGCCCGCATTGGTAACAGGACCCGTATCGATAAAATCTGGATCCAAGGTCATGGTAGTATTGGCATGAATAGTAGTAACCGCATGCGTATTAACCGTAGCGCCTATCTTAAAGACCGTGCCCGCATTATTGACGTTAATAAAATCAACGCCAGAAATATTACTCGCCAATATTGTAAAAGACCGATTAATATTTAAAGTCCCAGTGCCCCCTGCCGTATTGGTAATGGCCTCAAAACTGCCTCCCGTAACATTAATGATATCTGTCCCACCTTGGCGCTCTATGGCACCGGAAATGGTAGTACCCACAAGATTAATGGTCGTATCGTTTTGCGTATTCAGTTGAATAAACCCATTAATCGTGCCAGCATTTAAGGTAAGTATTTGGGCTAAACCTGGCGTGCCATTATTAGTGGTATAAATGTCGCCATTCACTGTGCCGCCATTCATTGTAAAAATGCCAGCAAAAGTCTCAGCTACTGGCGCCAAGCGTATATCACCGGTGATCGTGCCACCATTTTGAACCAATGTTCCTTGAACATAATTACCACCAGGCATTGCGCTCAAATCTATGGCTGTGCCTGAAGGAACCGTGATTGCCCCTGCATTGGTTATAGTGATAGGGGCGATGGCTGCTGGCAAAACGAAAATAGCTGCCTTACCTGGGTTCGTTACAAGAATAGCACCGGTACTACCATTAAATATATCCCAGGTCGCGGGCCCATCAAATAAATTAATCGCATATCCGGTATCTGACTGAACAGTACCACTATTATTCAAGACAAAATTGATACTCGTAAGTATTGCATCTGAACCATTTACACCACTAATTAGTCCACCAACGTTATTATTTAGAGCGAGAGTATTTAGGTCGAACACAGCAGCGTAGCCAACACCACCATTACCGATAATAGTTCCACTATTATTAATAAGATTTGCTCCAACCGTCGCAATGGCATTCGAACCTATAATTAAGCCATTACTATTATTTTGAATGGTTTGGTAAGAACCATCTATCGCTCCAAGAGATACACTACTTGCGCTAATCACGCCATCGTTTATAAGATTTGTCCCCACACTCAGATTACTTCTAATAGTATAAACCGCTCCCGTTGAAGTTATTAAACCCGTGCTATTATTTTGAATAGTAACGTTAGCGCTATTAACATCCAGAAAAATCGCTTCTGGATTCACACTATTGCTCGTATTCGATATAGTCCCGCTATTAATGATCGTAGCGCCATTAGTATTATGATAAATCGTCGGCCCATTGGCTGTAGAAGTAATAGAAGCGCCTGCATTATTGGTAATGGTTGTCGTGATGGCGCCATTATTGACAGAAATAGCAGTGTTCGGATCAGTGATCAGCCCTCCATTGGAATTTTCAATATTGGTGCTACTTGCATTAGAATCTATATAAATCCCACCACTTCCTGTTCCAGAGATTTTGCTTCCCACTCCATCATTACTAATGGTCACACCCGCTGCATTGGTATAAATACCTTGGCCACCGATACTGGTAATACTACTCCCGCCCGTATTGCCTATGAAGGTACTCGTCGCACCATTTGATACAATAATTCCTCCAGCTCCGCTTGTATCCGTTATAAGGCCTCCAGTATAATTCTGAATGGTGGTATTGGCTGCGC
>JABDCK010000012.1:0-22500 GCA_013288185.1 Gammaproteobacteria bacterium | reverse complement strand
CCCTACTCGTAAGGGCCATGAGGACTTGACGTCATCCCCACCTTCCTCCGGTTTATCACCGGCAGTCTCCTTAAAGTCCCCGACTTTACTCGCTGGTAACTAAGGATAAGGGTTGCGCTCGTTACGGGACTTAACCCAACATCTCACGACACGAGCTGACGACAGCCATGCAGCACCTGTCTCACGGTTCCCGAAGGCACTTCTACATTTCTGCAAAATTCCGTGGATTCAAGAGTAGGTAAGGTTCTTCGCGTTGCGTCGAATTAAACCACATGCTCCACCGCTTGTGCGGGCCCCCGTCAATTCCTTTGAGTTTTAACCTTGCGGCCGTACTCCCCAGGCGGAGAACTTATCGCGTTTGCTACGATACTAAAAGGTCTAAGCCCCCTAACATCTAGTTCTCATCGTTTACGGCGTGGACTACCAGGGTATCTAATCCTGTTCGCTCCCCACGCTTTCGCGCCTCAGTGTCAGTAATGGGCCAGGAAGTCGCCTTCGCCACTGGTGTTCCTTCCGATATCTACGCATTTCACCGCTACACCGGAAATTCCACTTCCCTCTCCCATACTCTAGCCTCTCAGTTTCAAATGCAATTCCTAGGTTAAGCCCAGGGATTTCACATCTGACTTAAAAAACCACCTACGCGCCCTTTACGCCCAGTAATTCCGATTAACGCTTGCACCCTCTGTATTACCGCGGCTGCTGGCACAGAGTTAGCCGGTGCTTCTTCTGTGGGTAACGTCAATCCACAATACTATTAGCATTGTAGCCTTCCTCCCCACTGAAAGTGCTTTACAACCCGAAGGCCTTCTTCACACACGCGGCATTGCTGGATCAGGCTTGCGCCCATTGTCCAATATTCCCCACTGCTGCCTCCCGTAGGAGTCTGGGCCGTGTCTCAGTCCCAGTGTGGCTGGTCGTCCTCTCAGACCAGCTACGGATCATCGCCTTGGTAGGCCTTTACCCTACCAACTAGCTAATCCGACGCAGGCTCATCTCATAGCACAAGGCCTTTCGGTCCCCTGCTTTCTCCCTTAGGACTCATGCGGTATTAGCTTGGGTTTCCCCAAGTTATCCCCCACTACAAGGTAGATTCCTACGCGTTACTCACCCGTCCGCCACTCGTCAGCACCTAGCAAGCTAGGCCTGTTACCGTTCGACTTGCATGTGTTAAGCATGCCGCTAGCGTTCAATCTGAGCCAGGATCAAACTCTTCAATTTCTTAATCTTTATAATCAATAACTTAATTTATTTGACCTAGCTTTTTATCACAAAACGCCCACACAAATAACATGGTTTCAACTTGTTAAAGAACGATCTTGCCCGTGTGGCAAGGGGGGTCATTTTAACTGGTTGGGGTGTTATGTCAACCCCTAGGGACAAGGACCATTATCAAGTGCAGCAAGAAGAGCTGCTGCGGGAATAGGTGCGGGCGCACCTCTTGTATTATATATAGGTGTCCAAATAATACCCGCTGTGGTTAGTGGGATAATGCGTGCCCGCATTGCACAGGGCGCTTGATCTGTTTCAACACAATAATTCCGCCACCGTTGTTTACAGATGCGATGGAGCGCCTTTTCCCTTTCTGCACTCGATAAAAAAGGGGCTAACGCGGGAGGAATAATAATAGGATCATTTAAATCACGCGCAACATTTTCCTCCACCACAATATCAATCAAGGAACGTTGAGTTGCTTCATTTCTTGCAACCGCGAATGACATATTTTTTAGTTTATAACAATAATAGCCCACTGCCGCTAACGACCAACTAAAGTAGACGGTTGTGCCCATAGTAGCCAGCAACGGCAGCGCCCAGTCTGCACTATTCCATGCCAATAAACCTGTGCCAACCATTTCTATAGCAATGGTCAATTTGCTGTCTCTAATATCTGGCGCGTTCTGCGTTGCGGCTTTGAAAACTGCAGTGGCACGTTGCAAAAAACTATGACAAACATTGAGTGCTTTTACCGGCGTATAAATAATACTTTTCGCCATATTCAGCACTACCTGTATACGCGCCTGTCTAACTTGACCGGCCGTTGCAGAATAAACATCAGTAAAATTTGCAATAGTGCTATCGGCTTCATTCATTGCCTTGTCATAGGCGGATAGGGAAGGCACCACACTGGTCATAAATGCTTTGTGACAGCGAAATAAAATATTATCTTGCACCGTAAAAGTCGTCTGTTGTTGGATAAAATCCACTAATTGATTATGAATCTCTTCATCTGCAATCAATGGCAATGCGGTAAATGCCAATTGAATTTTCACCATGCGTTCAAAAGCAGCGCATGCCTTTTTTTCTGCATATTCTAACGTTTTAGGATCATCTAATTTGTCGCTTACCAGTGTGCTAATATTTCGGATATAACCCTTGGCATGCGTAATAAGACCATCAACATATGCTGAAAGTTGGTGAGCAGTGCCTTGTCCTAATAAAAAATTAGCAATAATCTGTGCTTGGTTCTCATCAGTTAAATCATCACGCTCCCAACAAAGTTCCAATGCTTCAAAGGTGAGCGGAACGATTATTTTCTTGTAGAGAAAATCACTTTGCCAACCGCGCTCTGGAATGGTTGGATTATTGGCTCTTTCAAGTTGATTGACCGTAACTTCTGGGGCAATCGCATCTAATAAGTATTTAAAAAGAGCATCTTTATTCGGGACTATTTTTTTAGCCATAAAACTAACCTTTTTGTCGAGCAAAATAAAGCGTGAATGCTAACACGGTTTAGTTATATTTCATAGTTGAGATGCACGTAACCGTGGGCTCAGATCCAATCTCGTGGTTTCAGATAATGAGTTAATTCTGCTTCTTGGGAACCTGCTTGCGGTTGCCATTGGTATTCCCAAGAAACTTGGGGCGGCAGCGACATTAAAATAGATTCCGTGCGCCCACCAGACTGCAAACCAAATAAGGTCCCACGGTCATAAATCAAATTAAATTCTACATAACGACCACGACGATATAATTGAAAAGCTCTTTGAGCGGATGTAAACGGATGTTGATGACGTTGCGTAACCAAAGGCCCATACGCTTGCCAAAAATGATTACCCACGGATTGCAAGAAAGCAAAACATTGCGCAAAATCCCAACCCCACACGGCAGTATTGACATCATCAAAAAATAAACCACCGACCCCGCGTGTTTCCTGCCGGTGCGGCAAATAAAAATATTTATCTGCCCAGGCTTTATACGCAGGATAAATTGCTTCGCCAAAAGGCACACACGCTTTTTGCGCAGTTTGATGCCAAGCAATCACATCTTCTAAAAAGGGATAATAAGGGGTTAAATCAAAACCTCCCCCAAACCACCAAATTGGTGCGGCGTTTTCTTTGTGCGCAATAAAAAAGCGCACATTCATATGCGTGGTGGGTACATAGGGGTTACTGGGATGAATGACAGAAGAAACGCCTAAGGCTTCAAAACGGCATCCGGCTATTTCCAACCGTTGGCTACTGGCAGAAGCCGGTAATGTACCCCCGGCTACATGAGAAAAATTAACGCCCGCACTTTCAAAAACGGACCCATGACGTAATATGCAGCTGATGCCACCCCCACCTTCTGGCCGCTGCCAAGGATCTTGAATAAAGCGCGCGCTAGGTTCAAAGGCTTGGATCGCTTGACACAATTGGGTTTGTAATGTCAATAAATAATCTTTAATAGCGCGAATATCAGGCACGATAGATCTCTTCTGTTAATGCATCACAAATAATCGTAGGCTGCGCATCAGCGCCAATGCTACCGGTTACAATACCGGCAATTTTTTCGCCAAATTGTCGATAAACCGCAACGCCATCTTTCAACGGTGCTTGCATGGCAATATTGGCACTGGTAGAAACGATGGGTTTACCAAATGCTTGGCATAATTGGCTTGCCACGGGATGCGCAGTTACCCTGACCGCAACACTGGTAAATTGACCTTTAATCCGACTGGATACCAGCGGGCTTGCCGGAATAACCCATGTATAAGGTCCCGGCCATTGTTGCAAAATCATTTGCCAACGTTCTTGCTTTACTTGCGATAAGTCTAGATAGGGTAATAATTGTTCCACGTGGCTGGCAATTAAAATGAGCCCCTTGCGCACATCACGCTGCTTTAACGCTAACAAATAATCTAGTGCACTGTCATTATCCGGCGCACAACCCAAACCAAATACCGCTTCTGTGGGATACGCAATAATACTGCCTTGCTGTAAATACGTAACACCCTCGTCGATGCTTAAAGGAAAATAACTCATACGGTTTTGAATTTTTTCTGCAACAATTCATCTTTTTTGGCAACGCTCAATGCATTATCTTGACGTTGCTGATGCAATCGCGCTAGCAATTCTGGTTCCTGCAGCGCTAATATTTGAGCACTTAAGTATGCAGCATTTTGCGCGCCGGCTTTGCCAATGGCCACGCAGGCAACCGGGATCCCTGCGGGCATTTGTACCGTGGAAAGCAATGCATCTAATCCTTGTAAACTGGAAGCATCTAGTGGAACGCCAATGACCGGTTTTAAAGTATGTGCCGCAACGGTTCCGGCTAAATGCGCCGCCAAGCCAGCAGCACAAATAAAGACCGCACAACCGCGTTGCTCTGCCTCTTTGATATAGGCTAACGTACGCTCTGGGGTACGATGCGCTGACGTAACTTTTATTTCAAAAGCAATTAATAAGGAAGATAAAATAACCGTGGTGGCCTCCATCACGCCAAAGTCACTGTCTGAACCCATTAAAATCGCTACAAAGGGTTTACTCATTATTTTCTCCATAAGGCTCTGCAAATTTACAATCTTTTTGTGGACAAACGCGCTCTTCTCCTTTGCGCTTAGTAATTTTATGCGCGGTGATTGGCCAGTGGCACAATGGACAAGGCATAGCCAAAGGGGCATACCAAAGTGCATATTTACAATCTGGATACCGCGCGCAAGAATAAAATATTTTTCCTTGGCGCGACTTGCGCTTCAAAATGTGTCCCTCTTTACAAACAGGACAAGCTATTCCGGTGTCTTCGGGTTTTTCTAATGGTTCAATAAACTTACAATTCGGATAATTACTGCAGCCGATAAATTTACCATATTTACCGCGCTTAATCTGCAAGGCTCCCGCACAATCTGGACAATGACGTCCTTCGACTATATCAGGGGCTTGTGGCTCTTTATCATCTAAACTGCGCGTATAATCACACTCCGGATACGCCGTACAGCCAATAAACCGGCCACGCTTACCTAAGCGAATCGATAACGGCGCGCCACATTGCGGACATTTTTCTGCAATGGGTTCTTGCGTCACGTCCTTGCGTTGCACATTTTCTTGCGTTTCTTTTACTAAGTGAATAAACGGTTGCCAAAAATCCTTTAATACCGGTCGCCATTCCTTTTCCCCAACCGAGATCGCATCCAGCTCATCTTCAAGAGCTGCGGTAAAACCATAATCAACATACTGTTGAAAATAAGTAGTTAAAAAGCGATTCACCACCCGACCTACATCTGTGGGATGAAAACGTTTATTTTCTAAAACAGCATATTCTCTATTTTGCAGCGTGCTGATAATGGTGGGATACGTGGATGGCCGACCAATGCCATACTCTTCTAAAGTTTTGACTAAGGTTGCTTCAGAAAACCGTGGTGGTGGCTCTGTAAAATGTTGCTCGGGCCGGATTTCACTAATCGGCAACACATCCCCTTCTTTTAATGGTGGCAGCACTTTAGTGTCCGGACTTTTCGCTAAAGTATCATCCAGCCCTTCTTCATAAACTTGTAAAAACCCAGGCTCTGAAATCACCGATCCATTAGCACGAAACATATTTTTTGGCCCACAGGCTAAATCAACCGCCACGGTATCAATCGTTGCAGGAATCATTTGACAAGAAATAGTCCGCTTCCAAATTAAACTGTACAGCTTGTACTGATCAACACTGAGAAATGGTTTAATATCATCCGGGTACAGCGCAGCAGAAGTGGGGCGAATGGCCTCATGCGCTTCTTGGGCATTTTTGGCTTTGGTTTTATAAAGATGTGGTTCTGTAGGTATAAATTCATTGCCATAGCGCTTGGCAATTTCTTGCCGAATTTCTTCAAGCGCCACGGTGGCTAAATTCACTGAATCGGTACGCATATAGGAAATCAAGCCTACTGTGCCTTCGCCAATATCGATACCTTCATAGAGTTGTTGCGCAATGCGCATCGTCCGCTGTGCGCCAAAGCCAAGCTTGCGCGAAGCTTCTTGCAAAAGAGTAGAGGTAGTAAAAGGCGCCGAAGGATTGCGTTTACGCTTTTTCTTTTCAATATGCTTAACGGTGAGTGCGCCTTTGCCGGCCTTTTGTAAAGCCAGTACTGCTTGCGTCGCACTTTCCCCATCCGTGATGGAAAATTGTTTGAGTTTTTCACCATTTAATTCAACCAGCTTGGCTGAAAACGCTTGTTTGTTTTTTTCTACATCCGCTTCAATCGTCCAATATTCTTTGGAAATAAAGTTTTCAATCTCAAGCTCGCGCTCAACAATCATCCGCAATGCAGGACTTTGTACCCGCCCTGCCGAAAGACCAGGACGAATTTTGCGCCAAAGCAATGGTGATAAATTAAAACCGACTAAATAATCCAACGCACGTCTGGCTTGTTGTGCATTGACTAAGTCCATTAATATTTCACGCGGTTGATTAATCGCTGCGACAATCGCCCCTTTCGTAATTTCATGAAACACCACGCGGCGCACGGTTCTTTTCTTTAATAACCCTTTTTCACGCATTAACTCGCATAAATGATAAGCGATAGCCTCCCCTTCCCGGTCCGGATCGGTTGCGAGTAATAATTCATCATGTTTTTTTAGCTCGGTGGCAATCAGATTGACATGATTGGCATTTTTTTCAATGACGACATATTTCATCGCAAAATCATTATCAGGATCGACCGCGCCTTCTTTGGGGAGTAAATCGCGTACATGCCCATAGGATGCCAATACTTGATACCCTTTACCCAGGTATTTCTTGATAGTTTTGGCTTTAGCCGCCGATTCGACCACGACCAAACAACTTGTCATTATAACCCTTACTCCTCAGTGAAAAATATTTTCGTTCTGATCACAAACTAAATTCTCTACCCAATGCAGCATTTCTTCTTGCCCGGTATGGTTGATCATAATAAGTCCAACAATTCGTTTGAATTGTTGCAAACTTAACATGGGAACATCAATGGCCATTACTCTATCAATGATCACTTCACGAATAGCCGCCTCTAATAAGCCCGCCCCTTCTAAATTCAACAAAAAACCACGACAAGCAATATTTAATTTACTTATTTCTGGTTGCGAATAAAAGCGCATACTCTGTTGTCCCGGCGCTCGTCCCAAAAGACAAGGCTTTTGTTTAATATCTGCTAATTGACCCAGCCAATCAAAGGCTTTATTAATATTTTGGGTTTCAAATCCTGCTTCCCGTAATTCATATGCCAGAGAAATCTCATCTTGTGGCATACCTTCTTCAAGACTTAGGTAGTTGTCAAATAAAAACATGAGGACGTCAATCACATTTTCTTTCATCAGGCTTTACCACCTCTTGCAACTTGGATATAACCCCCTGGCACACTGGCTACAACCCCCTGGAGCTCTAACTCCAATAGCATCGAGGAAACGGTCTCTGCGGTCAATCCTGATTTATCAATCATTAAATCAATAGGAGTAACCGTCATACCAATATGGGCCAACAATGGCTCCTGTAAGGATAAGTCCTGTTGTAGTATCTGGCGAGGCGGTGCCTGCTCTCTTTTAATCCCTAGTGGCAATTCTTCTAAAATATGCTCTACACTGTCCACACACTTGGCGCCTTGACGAATAAGCTGATGACAACCTTTAGCCAGGGGATTATGAATGGAGCCAGGCAAGGCATATACTTCGCGGCCCTGTTCCAAAGCATAGTTAGCCGTTATCAAAGAGCCACTTTTTAATGCTGATTCAATAACCACGATCCCCAATGATAGTCCACTAATAATACGGTTTCGCTGCGGAAAATGTTCCGCGCGGGGTTGTGTCCCCAAAGGAAACTCTGATACTAATGCCCCTTGTTCGCATATTCTGTGCGCCAGCGCGTGGTGTTTGGCTGGATAAACTCTATCTAGCCCATTACCTAAGACGGCAATCGTCAAGCCATCTGCTGCAAGCGCCCCCTCATGACTGGCACAATCAATCCCCAGTGCTAAACCGCTCGTGATGGTAAAACCCTGCTTGGCCAATTCAAAAGCAAAGTGATGTGCATTACTCTGCCCTTGTGCCGTGGGTTGACGGCTGCCCACCAATGCAAGCTGAGGTAAATGCAAGGTTTGTGCCTTGCCCTTCACAAACAAAACGGGCGGGCAGCCTGCGCTTTCTTTTAACTGTCTGGGATAATCCAGTGAATCCCAGGTGAGAATTTTGCAGTCTGCGCTTTGCGCCCAGGCCAGATCTTTTGCTACGCCTTCCCAATCCGGCAAGGCATCTGGCACACCCACTTGTTGGCACCATTGCTTAAAGTCTCGCGTTGGCGTTCTATCATTAAAGCAATTTGACAGACTGCTTTCTTGCTGCAACAATGCGGCAAATCGTCTTGGACCTATGCCACGCATACGATGAATGACAAGCCAATAGGGCAACTCTAACTCTTGTTGATTGGTCACAGCTTGAGAACCATCTAAAACTGGCTAGTTTATGACCACCTGACTGTTTCAAGCAAGTGTGTATATGCAATTAAAAATTCGACAAATGGTTTTGCTATTCGGCTGACATTTTCTGTGTTTCGCTGTATACTATTAACTTATTAAAAAAGTAGGGGAAAATTAATTATCATGTCTACATTAAGCGTCTTACAATATCCACATAAAGGGTTGCGTGAAGTTGCGCCCCTTATCACCGTATTCGATGATGGTCTGCGTCAAAAAGTAAAAGAGATGTTTGACACGATGTATCAAGACAATGGGGTAGGACTTGCGGCCACCCAAGTTGGTCTGGCATTAAGACTCTATGTCATGGACGCCTCCCCACATCAAAATCAACCCTTGTGTCTTATAAACCCAGAAGTGATAGCTGCCGTCGGCGAAGTAGAATCAGAGGAAGGCTGTTTATCTTTCCCTGGCGTTTATGCCAAAGTCATCCGCGCACGCGAAGTAACCGTTCAATATCAAGATGAATACGGCAATAGCCATACGCTCACCGCAGACGGGTTGATGGCAAATTGCATCCAACACGAATTAGATCATCTGAATGGTGTGCTCTTTATTGATCATTTATCTAAACTTAAACGCGAGCGCTTACTTAAGAAACTCGAAAAAATTAAACGCGTGGCCTAATGAGAATAGTTTTTGCAGGGACGCCTGAATTTGCTGAATTTCAGCTACGTGCTCTACTGGATGCTAAATTTAATATCGTCGCCGTCTACACCCAACCGGATAGACCCGCCGGTAGAGGTCAACATTTACATCCTAGCCCCGTTAAAATCCTGGCGCAAGCGCATGGGTTACCCGTTGAAAACACGCTAGAAACACTCTCGAATTATCAACCCGACGTGATGATTGTTGCAGCATATGGGGTACTGTTACCCGCTTCTGTTTTGCAAATACCCCGTTTTGGTTGTATCAATGTGCATGCATCCTTATTGCCACGCTGGCGTGGGGCCTCCCCCATTCAACAAGCGATTCTGGCGGGCGATGCGCAAACGGGCGTCACCTTAATGCGCATGG
Source organism: Gammaproteobacteria bacterium (assembly GCA_013288185.1). Taxonomy (GTDB): domain Bacteria; phylum Pseudomonadota; class Gammaproteobacteria; order Berkiellales; family Berkiellaceae; genus Berkiella. The sequence goes on along the minus strand of JABDCK010000012.1, from coordinate 12,809 downwards.
ATGCAGGTTTAGATACCGGCAATATTTTAGCTACGGCAAATATGGCAATTTCCCCTACAGAAACCGCTGAAAGCTTACAAAAGGCATTGGCCGTGTTGGGTGCAAAATGCTTAGTTGAAAAATTGGAACAGATTGTAAAATTGCCTGGCACACCCCAAGATGCCGCTTTTGCTACCCATGCCCCCAAAATCAATAAAGCACAAGCACACATTCATTGGCAATTACCCGCGCACGTGATTGAAAGACAAATTCGTGCGTTTAATCCTTGGCCTATCGCCACTACTTCCATTAACCAACAATTGTTGCGCATTTGGCAGGCAGAAATTGTGTCATTGTCATCTGTGTATAAACCTGGCACCATCGTTGACCAAACACCTCGCGGTATTATTGTGGCAACCGGTGAGCAGGGTTTATTAATTACCGCCGCACAATTACCAGGAAAAAAATGTATGGCTTTTGCAGATATTTTAAAATCCCGCGCAACGCTTTTTGCCCCCTTACAATGTCTCAGTTAAACACCCGCGCACTGGCTTGTGCAGTGTTACGTAAAGTGCTCATAGAGGGCAAATCCTTTGGTCAACCCTTAATCAACACCTTGCAACCACAGTTAGAACCGCGTGATGGTGCTTTTGTGATGGTTTTATGCTTTGGGGTGTTACGTTTTTACCCGCGGTTACAAGGCGCTTTGCAAACGTTGCTTGCACGCCCCTTAAAAGCCAAAGATGCTGATCTCAATTTATTGCTGATGGTCGGCCTCTATCAACTTTATTATACGGATATTCCCGCTTATGCGGCAATCTCTAATACCGTGGATGCCACTCAAAACCTTGGCAAACCTTGGGCCAAAGGTTTACTGAATGGCGTGCTGCGCAATGCCTTGCGCCAAGGGAAAGATTTACCGCATGCCGCCCCGCTGTCCCAACAATTTAATCACCCAGATTGGCTCATTTGCGCCGTTCAATCTGCTTGGCCTTTGGCATGGCAGGAAATACTCCAAGCCAATTGCGAACATGCGCCATTAAGCTTACGCGTAAATTTACAGAAAATATCTCGGGAAGCGTATTTAGTGCAACTTGCGCAAGCAGGACTTGAGGGACAAGCATTAATATTTTCTCCTGCTGGCATTGTTCTTAAAGAGGCGGTAAGCGTGTACCAATTACCGGGGTTTACCCAAGGGCTTGTCAGTGTGCAAGATGAAGCTGCTCAATTGGCTGCGGCTTTATTAGATCTCAAAGCCCAACAACGCGTGTTGGATGCTTGCGCCGCGCCTGGCGGCAAAACCGCGCATCTCTTGGAAATGGAAAAAGATTTACGTTATGTACTTGCCATAGATAACAAGGCGCATCGCTTGGCGCTGGTTGAGCAAACGCTGGAACGCTTGCAGCTAAATGCGCAAACACGCTGTGCGGATGCAAGCAATCCTACCAGTTGGTGGAATGGTGAGGGCTTTGATCGTATTTTATTAGACGCCCCCTGCTCTGCCACGGGGGTTATTCGTCGGCATCCCGATATCAAGCATCATCGTCAGCCAGAGGATATTCTGTCACTTAGCCAACAACAACAGACGCTGCTGACAACACTATGGCCGTTGCTTAAACCTGGTGGCATACTCCTTTATGCAACCTGTTCTATTTTGCCACAGGAAAATGCACAGACCATTGCCGCTTTTTTAGAAAAGCACGCAGATGCACAAGAGTGGCCTATTCTTGAAGCCTGGGGTTGTGCGCAACTTTATGGACGACAAATATTACCGGGGCAAGATCATATGGATGGATTTTATTACGCGCGTTTGCGTAAGCGGGCATGAAAATCATCTTCCTTTTGGCGCCGTTAATCGGTCATTTCATCCTATTTATCTTGACTTTTTTACAGAAAAGCTTATCTTGGTAATAATGGTAAAACTTTAGTTAAGTAGCGCACAATGTCACGAAAAATAGGTTTCTGGTCAGTCTTTGCATTAGTCACGGGTAGCCAAATTGGCTCTGGTGTTTTTATGTTGCCTTCAAGCCTTGCGCCCTATGGCGCCTTTGGCTTGGCCGGATGGATACTATCAGGTTTAGGCGCGGTCATGCTGGCATTGGTCTTTGCACAACTGTGTGCACGCTTACCCCGCACTGGCGGCCCCCATGTTTATGTACAAGAAGCCTTTGGTCCTACCATGGGCTTTTTTACGGGCTGGACTTATTGGATTATTTCTTGGGTCAGCTCTATCGCCGTTATCACCGCGAGTATTGGTTATCTCACCCCTATAATTGGTGAACATTCACTATTTACTCACTTTGCATTAGAAGTGGGTTTATTATTTATCATTACATGGATTAATCTTAAAGGGGTTAAGGCTGCAGGGAATGCTGAATTTTTTCTCTCCGCTTTAAAGATGATCCCTTTACTCGTACTCCCCATTGTTGCATTATTTTTCTTTAAATCTTCTCATATTGCCACGGTGACTCCTAGCGCCATGGGTGGTACTTCCCATATTTTAAGCCATGTAACATTGCTAACCTTATGGGGATTTGTGGGGTTAGAATCCGGCACCACCCCTGCAGGCGCGGTACAAAATCCTTCTAAAACCATTCCACGCGCAGTTATTTTAGGCACTCTTTGTGTGGCGGGATTATATTTTATCAATAGCATTGGGATTATGGGCGCACTGCCTGCATCCGTGTTAATGAATTCTAAAGCGCCATTTGCAGATGCCACCCAAGCAATGTTTGGCGGTAATTGGCACTTAATCATTTCACTCATCGCCGCCATTGTGTGCATTGGTACATTGAATGCATGGATGTTGGCCAGCGGTCAAATTGCCCTAGGGGTTGCCCAAGATGATTTAATGCCAGCATTTTTTGCACGCACCAACAAGCAGGGCGCCCCCTATTGCGCGTTGTTAGTGAGTTGCGCCGGAATTGTGCCCTTGCTATTTTTAACCCTCAATGAAAACATTGCGCAGCAAATTAATACCATTATTGATTTTTCTGTGATTTGCTTTTTATTTGTATATGTCATTTGCTGTGGTTCACTGCTTAAACTTTTAGCAAAACAACAGAGTAAAGATTGGAAAATATGGTTGTATAGTCTTTGTGCATTAAGTTTTTGCGCATGGGTCATTTCTGCCACGCCATTAAAAACCATTGCTGTTGCAAGTTTATTTGTGCTCAGTGGCATACCTATTTACTTCATGCAAAGACGCAAATTCAACCTCGAGGCGCTGCCGGTTGGTGATACTGTTTAGGTATTTCAGCTTTCATCGAGATGTTCTGCTCTCAGGCATGGTCTTTTAACATTGAAAATACCTCTTCTATGCTAGAAGCATTTTCTGCCAGAATAGCAATTTGTGCTAACTCTGCGGCAGTTGTATTGGCAAGCTGTTCAATATGCTCTCTGCGCACATCACCAAATTTTTCCTGCAACAAACTAATCAACCTTAGTGTTTGTTGCATGCCTTGTTGCATGCCTTGTTGCATGCCTTGTTGCATGCCTTGTTGCATGCCCATTTGCCTTCCTTCCTGTATTCCTTTTTTTAAGCCTTCTTCTCTTCCAAGTCTCTCAGCTGATGTTATATAACGCATATCCGTTTCCTCCTCATGTCTTGCCATCGTATGCAAAAAAAGTTTTTCATATCTATCTGGCAAATCTAGAACAAAATCCATAAATGTATACAGCGCCTTAACGCCCTCATTAGTATACCCTAGAGAATATAAGTTTTTAACCAAGTTAATTTTATGTTTGAGCTTGAGCTGTGCATTTCCTTTACTTCGAAGCGCTTGGAGATGCGCTTCGAATACTTTCGCAATTGGGTTTGAACTATTACTTAGCTCAGCCATTCTCGGAATAAAATCAATTAATTTTATTATAGGGAATTTTAATTCAAGATCACACCCCCAGAGCGCATGACGATACATTGTAGGACGCCAGTACTCATTATCATCCGTCAAAATGGCTAAGCTCATGAGCGGTTTTTTATATTTATCAAAAATACGATAATGATATTCAAACATTCGCTCAGCAAAAAGCATCTCTCTACTTCCTTGAATCTCCACATGCGCAAGGACCCATGACTCTGCTCCATTTATCCTAAATACTTTTATTAATTTATCTGCAATTCTATTCCCGACCTTCGTGTTTTTTTGAATGGCAAGTAGCTCTTTGTCTAGAAACTCGCAAGGCTTAGCCCAGTCAATGTCACTGGCCATATTGGGTAGCAAAAATTCAACCAGATGCTGAAAAAATTGTTCTAGCACCAGCTTCCAGGGTAAATCGTAATTTGTTTTCATAGATAACCATTGAGAATTTAAGAAGGTGTGCATTGTCTCTAAAAAAACAATATTCTGGCAAGCAATATCGCATGCATCAATGCATAATTTTAGTTTAGGGGTTGTAAGTATTGGCCGTGATTTCTTAACCACGCTTCATGTTGCTCGTATTGCGGATAAAATTGAGCAACTTTAGCCCAAAAACGTTTACCGTGATTGCGATGAAACAAGTGACATAGTTCATGCACCACTACATATTCCAATACCCCTGGTGGCGCTAATACTAATAACCAATTGATATGAATATTTTCTTGAATACCACAACTACCCCAGCGGGTTTTCTGCTGCTTTAATGAAAACCCACGCGGGTGCCGCCCCAGTCTTGGACAATATTCCTCTAAGCTCGCTTGGATCAATTGCTTGGCTTCCTGTTGATACCAAGCTATCACTTGCGCTTTAATACTTGCGGCAATTTGATGCGCACTAATGGATTGCCACGATAACGTGACGGTGAGGCGCTGTGCCTGTAATTGAACGGATGATTGCGCACCATATTTCACATTTAACATTAAGCGCTCACCCCGATAAAGGATGGTTTCTCCTGCAAAGAAGTTCTCTGGCCAAACAGATTGCAACGTTGACGTATGGCGCCCCTTGCGCCGCCATTGCTTAACCATCCAGCTTCTGTGCTGCCAGACAAAAGCCAACACTTGTGCATTAGAGACACGATGGGGTGCAACCACTTCAAACAGATGTTGTCGTACCAACATATGCAAACGCTTTGCGCGGCGACTGCGACGCAAACGAAAAATTAGGGTATTATCATTAACTTGAATAAATGGCATTGTAGAATGAGAACATAAAATGGGACTTTTGATCAATGGGCAATGGGATGCTCAGTGGTATGACACAGAAAAAAGCCAGTTTAGAAACTGGATATCACCATGAAACCTTTGTTAAAATGGGCGGGTGGTAAGCGTTGGTTATTACCGCAACTTTACAAGCTGTGGCAGCCCTATCAACGCTATAAGCTTGTAGAGCCGTTTACCGGCGGTTTAGCGGTCACCTTAGGGTTAAATCCACAAACAGCGCTTTTAAATGACGCGAATGTCCATTTGATTAATTTTTATCGACAAGTACAAAAGGGATTAAAAATTCCTTTCCCTTTAAAAAATGAAGAAGTTTTTTACTATGAAATGCGCGCCTATTTTAACGAGTTAATTCGCCACAAAAAATATCGCAACAAAACGGCGGCTGCTCTTTTTTATTATTTAATTAAAACGGGGTTTAATGGTTTGTGTCGCTTTAATAATTCTGGAGAATTTAATGTTCCCTTTGGGCAACATAAAACCATTCAATATAAAACAGACTTTGTAGAGTATAAAAAAACCTTACATAATTGGGAATTTTGCCATCAAGATTTTGAATGTCTCAAATTGGGTGGAAATGAATTTTTATATATTGACCCTCCTTATGATGTTGAATTTACTAAATACCATAGCAAGGATTTTATCTGGAAAGATCAGCTTCGATTAGCCCATTGGCTCGTGAAGCACCAAGGTCCCATTGTAGCTTCTAATCAAGCCACGCCACGAATTTTAGCTCTCTATGATGCGTTGGGGTTTGATATTTACACGCTGTCCGCCCCCAGGAGTATCGCTTGTAATGGCGATAGACGCCCGGCGCTGGAAATACTGGCGCTGCGAAATTTTAATCCCAAAAGGAATTACTGACGTTGCATTTTTACTAAATCATTTATCACCGTCAAGAGCGCTTCTTCGCTGCCTGCCATTGCCACAGTGGTCACAAAAATCCCCGCCGGGCCTTGTACCACAACCGCAGGTACAGCAGTAATGCGATAAGCATGCGAAATGAGGTTAGACCATTTTTCTTTTTTGTTAACCTCGTCAGAACCAAATACCCGCGTAAAATCTTTGGTCTTCACTCCTTTGGTGGCCAAAAATTCTGCCAGCGCTTCTTCAGAACTGCTGGTGATTTTTTCTGTTTGAATCGCGGCAAATAACTCCGGGTGGACGGTATCTACTTTATTTAAATTAAGCAGGGTGTAATAGGCTTTGGATAAATTTTTCCAACTCGGCTGAAATTCAACCGGTATACGTTGAAAAGCTATAGTATTGGGTTGCTGCTTTTGCCATTTATCCATGTATGGATCTAGCTTATAACACCAATGGCAACCATAACTGAAAAACTCCAGCACTTGCACTTTGCCCTTGCCTTCTTGCAGCAAGGTTTGAATCAAGGGATTCTGGCTCACTTCTTTGCCCAGCGGCTGAAATTTATCTTCAGCGCATACGGCAACGCTCAATAATAATAGGGTGCCCCAAAAAAAGGTTTTTAATAAACGTCTCATTAATGCAATCCTTCAATATAGCTGCTGACCGCTTTTATTTCTTCTTCACTCATGCGTTGGCTAATACTTTCCATCATACCATTGGGACTGTTACTGCGTTTACCATCCCGAAAAGCACGTAATTGGTTGGCAATATAATCCGCATGCTGCCCACCTAAGCGCGGATAAACCGCAAGGGCATTGCCAGCGCCTTGTGGATTATGACATGCACTACAGGCGGTAACGCCTGTTTTAATATTACCACCGCGATAGATTTTTTCACCCAATGCTACCAGTGCCTGTTGGGCTTGGCCTTCGGTGGGTTTTTCACTTGCATAAAAGGCTGCTAAGTCTGCAATATCTTGATCAGATAAATTAGCTGTCATCCCAAACATAGAAGGCTCATAACGTGGGCCTTTTTCACCTAAGCGAAAATCTTTAAGTTCTTTGGCCAAATAATTTTCATATTGCCCGGCTATCTTTGGCCAGAGTGGGGTTGTACTGTTGCCATCAGGCCCATGACAAGCGACACAGGTTTGCGATTTAGCTTTACCTGCGGCGGCAACACCACCTGCTCCTGCAGCCTGCAAAGGGAACAACAGGAGGCATAATAACGGTAAGACGGATAAACGACTTTTCATTTTAGTATTATTCCCACTACTAGTGTCTACTTGCTAACCTATGCTAAAATACCCATAGTACAGGTTTTATACGCAGAATAAAATTTGTGCGCCGTAAGTATATACCAACCAGAACGGAAGATAATCAGCTCGTCACATTGGTTGTGTTACTAGCACATTTTAAAAATAAGTTGTAGGACCCATGACCGATCTGACGCTACCCACTCCTAGAAATTTTAATTTCTCCCAAGTCACTTTTATCAAAAGTGCCCCCACACTCGCGCAAGCACCCGATGATATCGGGATTGAAGTGGCCTTTGTCGGGCGTTCCAATTCTGGCAAATCCAGTGCCTTAAATGCCATTACCAATCAAAATAGTTTAGCGCGTGCCAGTAAAACCCCAGGCCGTACGCAGCTGATGAATTTCTTTCAGCTGGATGAACATCGGCGCTTAGTAGATTTACCTGGATATGGGTATGCCAAAATCCCCACGCGCGTGCAAAAACAAATCGAAGACTTGTTAAGTAGTTATTTAAGCCAGCGTCGCTGCCTGCAGGGCCTTATTTTATTAATGGATATTCGCCATCCGTTAATGCCCGCAGATTGGCATTTAATTGATTTTTCCACGCAAAATTCTTTACCGGTACATATTTTATTAACCAAAAGTGATAAATTCAAGCGTGGCGCCAGTCAAGCTGCACTATTAGAAACACGCCGCGCACTCACCGGAAATCCTAATGTAACGGTACAAACTTTTTCTGCCCTGCGCCGCTTGGGGATTGAAGAAGCACATAGCAAATTAGATGAATGGTTTAACCTTGAGGACGAGGCCGGGGCGCTGCATCGGTTGCGGTAGTAAGCGCTATCGCTGTCATACTAATGCGCCTCATCCCAATTTTGACCAACCCCTATCTCAACGACCAAGGGCACCGATAATTTTACCGTATTTTGCATGCAATCTCTGATAAGTGCTTTGGCTTCTTCCAACACTTGCGGTTGCACTTCAAAGACTAGCTCGTCATGCACTTGCATGAGCATTTTTATGTCTGATCTTCCCATAATTTTCTTGTCTAACGCTATCATGGCTTTTTTAATAATATCTGCCGCCGTACCTTGCATAGGCGCATTAATTGCGGTACGTTCTGCGCCGCGTTTTCTCCCCACATTTTTAGACAAAATATCTGGCAGATATAAACGGCGCCCAAATATGGTTTCCACATAACCCATTTTGGCTGCCTGCTGGCGAATACGCTCCATATAATCTTTGACCCCTGGATAGCGCTTGAAATATTGCTCCATATATTCTTGCGCGGCTTTTCTATCAATATCTAATTGACGGGACAATCCAAAAGCGGACATCCCGTAAATTAAACCAAAATTAATCGCCTTGGCACTGCGCCGTTGTTCCGGCGTGACCGCACTATATTCAATTCCTAATATTTCACTGGCGGTATATTGATGGATATCAACGTTATCTTGGAATGCTTTTAGCAAGCCTGCATCTTGTGATAAATCCGCCATGATGCGCAATTCAATCTGCGAGTAATCCGCCGCCACTATAACGAATCCTGGTGCCGCTATAAATGCTTGTCTGATTTTTCTGCCCTCTGGAGACCGAATAGGGATATTTTGTAAGTTCGGATCGGATGAAGATAAACGCCCGGTAGCGGTGTTGGCTTGATGATACGAGGTATGTACCCGATTTGTTTGCGGATCTATTTGCAGCGGGAGCTTATCGGTATAGGTAGATTTTAACTTACTCAAGGTGCGATGCGTCAATATCAAGCGCGGCAATTCATAATCATGGCTGAGCTCTTGGAGTACACTTTCTGCGGTGGACGGCGCGCCCGTTGGCGTTCTTTCTACAATAGGCAATCCTAAATCCGTATAGAATATTTCCTGCAATTGTTTGGGTGAACCCAGATTAAATGTTTTGCCCGCCAGAATGTACGCTTGTTCTTCCAGGACTTTTAATTCCTTGGCTAAATATTCACTTTGCGTTTTTAATTTGGCTGCATCTACATAAATACCCTGTTGTTCCATTCTCCACAGCACCGGGATTAAGGGCATTTCAATCTCCCGATACACTGCCTCAAGCTTCGGAATTTGCGCCAGTTTTTCACATAAGGTTTGTTGCAACCGCAAGGTAATATCTGCATCCTCTGCAGCATATGCGGTGGCTTTTTCAATCTCCACTTTATCAAAAGTGATTTGCTTGGCACCTTTGCCCGCAACGGTTTCAAAAGTAATAGTGTCTGCATGCAAATATTTTTTAGCTAAGCTATCCATATCATGCCGCGTGGCAATACTGTTCAAGACATAAGAAGCAAGCATGGTATCATTCTGCAAACCCTTTATTGCAATACCATAGCGCGCCAGAATATGCATATCATATTTAATGTGTTGGCCAATTTTACCAATTTTTGGATTTTCTAAAAATGGTTTTAACTTTGCCAGCACCATTTCTCTATTTAATTGTGCGGGGCAATCCAAATAATGGTGACGCAAGGGAATATATGCCGCAGCATGTGGTGTTACGGCTAAGGAGATCCCCACTAATTCCGCTTGCAAAGGATTGAGGCTCGTGGTTTCCGTATCAATCGCAAAGGTACCCGCGGTATTAAGAAGGTTTAACCAATGCTCCAACTGCGCCATGGTGAAAACGGTTTCATAATGGCCTTTTTCTGCTGGCGTGATGACTTCTTCACTAACCGCGGGCGCATTAGGCGTCAAATCCCGCAACCACGTTTTAAATTCTAATTTTTCATACCAGGTTTTCAACGTGGCAATATCTGCCGGTTTTTGCACCAAGGATTCTATTTTTATGTCTAAAGGGACATCCCGTTGCACGGTTACTAATTTTTTACCCAGGGGTAACTCAGATAAATGCTGACGTAAATTTTCACCAATTTTTCCGGTAATACTATCGGCTTGCTGAATAAGATTATCGAGTGTCCCATACTCCACCAACCATTTCGCGGCAGTTTTGGGCCCCACTTTAGGAACGCCAGGAATGTTATCCACGGTATCCCCCATCAGCGCTAAATAATCAATTATTTGCGCAGGGGTTACGCCAAATTTGGTCACTACGCTGTTTTCATCAAGCACCGCACCCGTCATGGTGTTCACGAGAGTAATATTTTTATCCACACATTGTGCTAAATCCTTATCCCCCGTAGAAATCACGGTTTTAATGTGCGCAAGGGAGGCTTGATGGGCGAGAGTACCAATCACATCATCTGCCTCAACGCCCTCTATGGCGATTAACGGCAAACCCATGGCACGAATCACTGCATGCAAAGGCTCAATTTGTACCTGCAATTCATCCGGCATTGCCGCACGATTGGCTTTATACGCCGGAAAAATTTCATGCCGAAAATTTTTGCTTTTGGTATCAAAAACAATCCCAATATAATCTGGCTTTTCATCAAGCAATAATTTGCGCAACATATTAACAACGCCATACGTGGCACCCGTTGGCATGCCTTGTGTATTGGTTAACGGCGGCAATGCGTGATAGGCTCTAAATAAATAAGAAGAGCCATCTACCAATACCAATTTTTTCGTCATGTTACATCCTATTATTCATAATCTTGTTCTAATAAATCCAGATATGCCGTAAATTCAAATGCTTTGTTGCGCTTTTGCGGCGATGTTTGCCTTAAAATATCTACAGCCACCATTTTTTGTATTATGCTGTTGGCACTATTATACGTAATATGCAATTTCTCAGCCACCTCCGGAATAGTTACTACGGGGTTTTCAAATAAATACCCTAATAACGAGGCATTGAGGTTTTTTTGTACCAAACTTTCCTTCAGCACTTCTATGTCTTTAGCGCGGCGCAAAGCATCTTGGGCACTATAAATAATGCCTTGCAAAAAATACCTAAGCCAGCCCTCAAAGTCTCCTTGTGTTCGTACTTTTTCTAAGCATGCCACATAGGTTCTTTGGGTTTTTTTAAAGTACAGCGAAGGGTATAAAATGGGCTCTTGCAATAATCCTTCTTTGATGAGTAGCGCGGCCAGCAACATTCTATTCATGCGGCTATTCCCTTGCGCAAACGGACGAATCATCGCAAATTGCGCATGTACCAGCCCTACTTTAATCAAGGGCAGCATCTCTGTATTGGTATTAATATATTGTTTCAATTTTATCATTAATTCAGGAACCGCCGTGGCTGGCGGGGCCCACACATTCCCTAAACTTATATTATCGAGCCGATATTGTCCTTGGCGCAATAAAATGGTATGCGCTTTGTAAAGGAGTTTTGAAAAGATGGCTTTCTCTTGCTCGCGCACCCCGGTAATCACCAGGCTTAATGCTTGACTATAATGAAGGACCCCCTGGGTTTCTTTGGTATGCAACATATAATTCGGCGTTAGTGCCTGTGCAAACGTGCTATGCATATTGCCAAGCGCACAAGAAAGGAGACTTTCTTTAATAAGACAGGCTTTTATAAAGCCGCGCTGATGTTGTAAATGCGCAAAACGTTCGTTCAATTGTCCGAGCAAATTATGCGCCTGCCCATAGAGAAAAGCTAAATCTTTGTCTAACGCTAGAGGTGGGTTTTGTGGCGGTAAGGGGCTCGGAATAAAGCATTCCAGAGTACCTGTATGTTCATATACGCCTGTAATTCTTTTCATGGCAGATTTTACTGATTCAATTTTATGTCAATATATGAAATTATAATAACATAATTCATTTTTTATTTCAAATATTGCCATAAAATTGAAATAAGATTAGCTACCCTCTTTGGTCACTACTCATCAGGGAGTCATTCCTCTTTTTGCGCCTGGGGCTGGTGGTACATAACCACTCTGCGACACTTGCCTGCGCGCATGTGCATAGTTTGGCGTGATTATTGGGGGAGAAATACTACAATCTTCCTGAATTGAACTATGCCACTTTTTCTTCAAATCCGTTGTTAACGCTGGAAAAAATTGCTGGTAATTCTGATGGCGCACTAACAGTGCAAAATTAGAAGGACTAGCCTTGGCAAAAATTAACCTTATATACTGTTTTGCTATACTTTCTGCCTCCTCATTCGTGCCATTTGCAAACATTACGCCATGAAATTTATCTAAAAGCGCTGGCGTTAATTGGCCATATTCAGCAATATACAAGAAATTATATCTTGCATAGTTAATTGCATTAGCCCTGCGATTGTACAAAGTGACCCCATTTACCCATGTATACGCAACATGCGCTACCCGTGCAGTCAACGCAAGACCCGCTGCCACATTACTCACACTCAAACCAAACATTAATTCACTGCTATCAAAAAATGAACCTATCAGACCTCCCGCAAACATGAGGAAGGCTCCCGTCCGACCAGCAAAATTTAATATTTTATCTGTTTGCTGCTTATCATTGTCAATCCTTCTCTTTAGCCCTTCTAGGTCTAGCCTTTTATTATCCTTCGGACTTTCTCCAGCCTTATTAACCAAATCAATTGGAACACCCGCACTAATCATTGCTATAAGCATTTTAGACCTGACATATATATCATCAATCTGAGCTGCAATATGGAGAGGAGAATTTCCTTCCTCATCACGGGTGTTATATTTTTCAAGATCAGCACAATGT
>JABDCK010000011.1 GCA_013288185.1 Gammaproteobacteria bacterium | reverse complement strand
AAATTAATTTTAGGAATTATTGCCCTGATTTTAATACAACTTTTCTCTAAATAGATGAATCTAACCTCAGTTAACTACATATTTCCTGTTCCGATACATAGAAAGAGAAAAAGGGTGAAATTTGTAATGTGTAACAACACGTAAATTTATAGATAGGATAGAGAAATTATGCCTACAACCGGACCAATATCAGAACCTGTTCTAGTGGCGGTTCAACGATTAACAGATGCGTACCGTCAGATCGAAAATATAAAAAACTTCTTGTACCATAACGAAATAGAAAGAAGTGACGTCAGAGCATTTGAATTAATATTAAATAGCAATATCCGCATAGCGCAGGAAATTTTAGAGCAATACAGCGATAACACTGAATTCATGAATACACCCATTGAATGGAGCGGCAATCAAATAACCCCTAAACAAATTAATGATAATCTACGCCCTGAATCATTACAAGACATTCATCATGCAATAGAAGCGCGATTACGCGGCACAGCGCCTACAGATGAACCCGCACATGTTGAAGTATTACCCATTCATCAACTATTACTTAATCTAGAATTTTTTGAACATCAAGTATCTGATACGTCTGCCCCTCTCCCACAACCTCCCATAAAATACCTTGCTATTCAAGGCGGTGGCGCAAAAGGAGCTGCTTATCCCAGCGTAGCAATGGCATTAGACGACAACGGCTATTTAGATGATATAGAGGTTGTTCTTGGGGCCTCTGCTGGTGCGATTACTGCTTTCTCTTTGGGGCTAGGATTAAGTGGCGAACAATTTCAGAAATTATCAGATCAATTAAATTTTACAGATTTTTTAGATGGATATGCACCAGCTGAAGGAGTAGCTGGGATAGTCATGCGTTTAGCAATTTCAGGAGGCTCGCCAGGAGAAACGTTCCATAATCTGGCACGCTATATGTTGGCTGAAGTCGTTGGAGATCCAGATATTACTTTTGCTGAATTACATGAATTACGCAAAAGCAGACCAGAACTTAAAGACATGATTTTTAAAGCAACCTGCATTGATAGTACCGCAGTATATCTCAAAAATCAGTCTATAACTTTTTCCTATAGTGATCCTAATACTAGAGATGTTAAAATAGCAGATGCCTTAAGAGCTTCCATGTCATTTCCAGGCGCATTTATAGCGTGGCCAGTACGCAAAAAAAATGGTGACGACGTCGGTTTATTTTCTGACGGAGGTATTTTAAATAACTATCCTATTGATGTTTGTGACGGGAATGATTTTGCAGATCCACGCTTTCCTCGCATTGAGGGAGAAGATAAAAACAAAATATTGCACCGGGTTAACCCCTGCGCTGTTGGCTTAAGCTTAACTTCATTAGAGAATCTTGATCCTAGAATAACAGAGCAAGGTCCAAAAATAGCCGCTGAACTAGCGCCTGTTATTCAGAAAAGAGCAATAAAAGAGCGAGAAGAAAAATTTAAAATCACGCTAAGTCGTGCACAAAAACTTTATAAAGGAGAATCTCCGGCTCTTTATAAATTGGGAAGGGCATTATTTTCTCATGTTGTAGGAACACTTATTAAAGAAGATATGGCAGAAAAACAGAATATTTATAGAAATCAAACGGTTCAAATACCCACCGTCGGAGTAGGAACACTTGAATTTGATGTAGCAACTGAATCGCCTGAAAAATATGCGGCAATTAAAGAAGCTGCGTATGGTGCGATGCAGAATTGGCTTAATTCACATAAAGATGAAGGTGCAGCATATGCAAATGGAGATCCTGGCGCACTTGCACCAGAGCTTAAAAATCTTTCTCCTAAACATCAGCTTGAAATTTTATGTAAAGAATTTTATAAAGAACAGTCTCGATTATCAAAAGTACATAAAAATCTCAGAGATTCAAATAATGTTAAATTAAAATATCTAGCTTTTCACATTAAGCGCTTAAAGAAGGCATGTTCTCCAGAGGATATTTTGGCAGCTCAAACAATGGCCTATGAAATTTATACCCGAGAAAAGGCAGCAATACTTCAAGCAAGAGCACACATTGAAAATATTATACAGAAAGATATAATACTTAGAAATATCTATGACAATTTATTAGATTCTGATCCTGAAAGAAGAGAGCGAGCCATCCTTATACTTAAAGGTCAACTTAGTAAAATTATTCCTTTATCCTTAGAAAAACTTGATGGTGTACATAATTTATTAGGTATGTTAGCAACGCTACCCATAGAAGAAACCAATGAAATTATTTCACTCATGCATAAAACTTACGATAGATGCCTTATGCACAATCGCATGATTGAAATAAAATATTCATTTGCAACAATGCTAAACAATTTTGCTTCGCCAACTATTATTGATGGTCTATTAGAAAGTAGCAACCCAAGCGATCGCTTTTTACTACTTTTACGGGATGGCTATGATCCGTTACATGTGCAACCTTCAACAGATCGAAATGCCTTTCAGGAAGTCATTGAACGCAATAATTATGGTCTCTTTAGAACCATGATAAACAATACAAAATTAAATGAAAAACAAGCAGATGATATATTACGTTATGCTTATGAACATGGGGAACCTGATTTTCTAAATAAGCTTAATGAAGATAGAGAATTGTGCAATAAATTTAAACCCTATCCCCTTCAACAGAGTTATGCCTATGCAGCAATCATGACAGGGCCTAAATCATCTATTTGCCAAACAATATCTGAAAAGCTATGGCCAGCAGATAAACCAAAAATAAGCACTGCCGAGTGTGGCCGACTTGAAATTCATAGAACAAATCTTCAGCGCAATTTAGATCGCTTATTTGAGATAGCACAATCACCCACAGCACCTAACATGACAGAAATAGCGGATTTAACTCGGCAAATAGGAATGGACACCGTGCTTTCAGCGAGGAAAAGAGGGAAATCACTTTTATATACCGCCAGTGAAGCAGGAAATATAGATTTGGTGCTATATTTGCGAAATAATGAGATAGATGCATCTGTAAATGATGCAGGACCAATTGATTGTCCTTGTGCATTATTAGCTGCAGCAAAAAATAATCATTCAGAGGTGGTTGTTGCACTTATGAATAGTATACACTACGTTGGACGCTATAAAGAAATTACACGACAAATAACGGAAGCATTCAGTAACAGAATTGCATTACATTATTTAGCTGTCAATGGCACCCCAGAGGCATTTTTTGCTGTTCTTAACGGAGGTGGCGTTTTTAGTAAAAACATTGATGTTGCACAAGATGTAGATGCTCAAGGATATACAGCCTTACATTATCTTATTGAAAACAATAGAATTGATATATTAAGCAATTTACCTCAAATTGATCTTATATTTGGCGAGAAAAATACGGTTCGAGAAATGGTATATGCATTAAAAAGCAATAAACCTGAGGTACTTAATACAATATGCTCACAGTTATCTGCAGCCTCAGTCACACGTATTCAACGACTTGTCGAAGAACAATTTCCAGAAAGTGAAGCATTAGAAAATATTACCGGTGTCACCGCACCAAAAGGGACCGTATCTGATTCAATTACAGGATTTGCAGTTGATTTTTTTAGAGCCGCAAGAAGCGGTGCAAGATTCAGTTACGCGCAACCTGCCTCTGCTGCAAAAGCTGTCACGGCAAGTGCCCTATCTTGGATGGCATATGGGGTTTCTACTGCAGCTGGAGGCTTAGTGGCTGCCAGCGCTGCCGTAGTTGAAGGTATAAAAAGTACCGCACATCAATATGCAAAAGTTGCGCCTGAAAGAATTATTCAATTAAGCGTAATGGAAATATTAGCAAAACAATTAGAAGAAAATTATAGCTTAGAAAATATTGTAAAATTTATAGGTACGTTGTTAATTATCCATAAACAAACAGGAGAAAATAGTGATTTACATATCTCCATAGAAAGAACTTTAAAGAATATACAAGATCAGCTCTTTCCAGATATAGAAGCAAATGACGATTTTGCACAACTTTTAACGACCAGTATGCGCTATGTTACTTTGAATCATAATACAGTATATAGTGAAGACCTTTTTAATCAAGTGCAAAGGACTACACAAATGAAACCAATAGATATACGTGAACCTTTCGATCAGATTAGCAAGGAAGCAACGCCGCCCATGGAGTTTACCGAAAGCTTAATACGCTTTGAAATTCCTCCTATTGATGAAGGTTCTTTAAAAAGATTAACACATACTTTTCGAGAAGATTTGCGAACCTATATAGCATATCGGCAAATAGGTGTTGAATTAGAACCGTTGATTCCCGAGATTTTAAGAAGACAAGCAGAACCTGTTGTACTGAGAGATCAAAAAAGCGCAGAAGTAGTACCAGCCAGAGAAAATTTTAATGCTGTGCCTCTATTAACTGAATTAAAAACTCATTTAGATTCTTACTGGGACAGTATGGGGCCAAAGGCCTGGTACAGTTTATCAGGAGCGACTAATCTCAATAGACCTGCGCAAACTCAAATTTTAAGAGCACTTATTACTCAAATGCTCGTCAGAGGCGATATAAGAAATATAGATAAAAATGATCAGGAAATAGCTATATTGGTAGGTTTAGTAAAAAAGCTATTTAACATGGCAACAGATCCTAAGGATAAAAATAGTTATTTTTATCAATATCTTGAAAATTATGGCATGACGCCTTTGCATAAAGAACTTGGTGCCCGATATAGCAATGATGTTACTATTGATGGTCCTACCATAGATAGATTATTGAATGCTGAAAGCATCGGTTTGATAAGAGCACAAATGATAAAAATTGATAATACGCTAGGTGATCCTAGCAACCATAAAATAGATGAAGTGATAAATGACGTCAAAACTGCATTAAGCGCTTCTCCTGCACCCCAAAGTGCACCACGCCGTTAGGCGTTTAATATCCGGCAAGTCTTATCATATTGCTGGTATTAATATGATAATAGAAGCCAAGATATGTTTGTTGCAACTTTTTTGTTCCATCATTTTTTGATTAAAAAATACCGATTAGATGATGCTGAACAGATTTTTCAAGATTTACCAAAGGATCTGAGAAATATAATTAAAAATCTAGGGAAAAAATCAACTCAAGACAAAATGGAGGAAGCTATTCTAGCGCTATGTTCGTGGAAGGAAATGTCAGCTGATAATTTAGCCTGCCTCCTCAAAAGAAAAAACACTAGAGAAATATGTAGCACTCATGGGGATGAATTCTGGTGGGCCTGCTAGGACTCGAACCTAGGACCAAGGGATTATGAGTCCCCTGCTCTAACCAACTGAGCTACAGGCCCAAAAAGCCATACAATAATACAACCGTTTGAGAAAAATGTCACTTGACGGGATTTTGTTCCTCTTCGTCTTCGCCTTCAATTAAGAAGCTACGCAAGTCATCCGCTCGACTTGGTTGGCGAAGTTTACGTAAGGCTTTAGCTTCAATTTGACGGATGCGCTCACGCGTCACATCAAACTGTTTACCCACTTCTTCTAATGTGTGATCGGTATTCATATCTATACCAAAACGCATACGCAATACTTTAGCTTCACGTGCGGTTAACGTAGATAAAATACGCCGTGTGGCTTCACGCAAGCCTGCAGTGGTTGCAGAATCCGAAGGCGATGCAATAACCGTATCTTCAATAAAATCCCCTAAATGAGAATCTTCATCATCCCCAATAGGCGTTTCCATTGAAATAGGTTCTTTAGCGATCTTAAGGACCTTACGAATTTTATCTTCTGGCATTGCCATACGCTTACCCAGCTCTTCTGGGGTAGGTTCACGGCCCATTTCTTGTAGCATTTGTCTGGCGACACGATTAAGCTTATTAATCGTTTCAATCATATGTACCGGAATACGAATGGTACGCGCTTGGTCAGCAATGGAGCGGGTAATCGCTTGACGAATCCACCAAGTGGCATAGGTCGAGAATTTATACCCACGGCGATATTCAAACTTATCCACCGCCTTCATTAAGCCAATGTTACCTTCTTGAATCAAATCCAAAAACTGTAAGCCACGGTTGGTATATTTCTTGGCAATTGAGATCACTAAACGTAAATTTGCTTCCACCATTTCTTTCTTGGCACGACGTGCTTTAGCTTCGCCAATAGACATATTACGATGCAGTTCTTTAATCGCAACGATGCTGCGTCCAGCGTTGATTTCAATGGTGCGCAGTTGATCTTGGAACGCCAATACCTCGTCTTTAATTTTCTTAAACTCAGCAGAATAAGGTTTGTTAGAGTTGATATGTTGATCTATCCATTCCTTGTTGACTTCATTTCCTGGGAAATTGGTCACAAAGAGTTGCCGTGACATTTTTCCTTTTTGCACACACAGCGCCATAATGGCTTTTTCTAGAAAACGAATGTCTTCTAGGAGCTTGCGCATAAAGCCGACCAGTTCATCAAATAGGCGCGGTACAAATTTAAATACGGCAAACACCGCAGCCATTTCCTGATAACGCTGTACCGTTTGAGGATGATCCAATCCTAAAGACTTTTCAGCTTCCATGACATTATCGTAAGCTTCTTGTAACCTGTCAAAATGCATCTTGGCTAATTCAGGATCGGGGCCTGTATCTAATTCCTCAACCGCTGCGTCCGTTTCTACTTCTTCATCTAATACTGCGGCAACAGCTTCAAGCTCTGCTTCAGGAACAATTTCCATTAATGGCATGCCAGTGCCAGTATTGCCACCCGCACTTCCTGTAGAACCTTCTTCTTCATCAACGACTGCAAAGCCATTCATAATATCCGCCAAACGGATTTGATCAGCACGATAACGATTATATTCTTTTAAGATATGTGCAATATTAGGAGGATAAGCCGCCAAAGAGCTCAATACTTGATGGAGTCCCACTTCAATACGTTTTGCAATTTCAATTTCACCTTGGCGGGTCAATAATTCTACGGTACCCATTTCGCGCATATACATGCGTACCGGATCGGTTGTACGTCCAAATTCACTATCTGCAGAAGCAAAAGATAATGCCTCAGCGGCTTCGCGCGCGGCTTCATCATCAATGATAGTTTCAGATAAATTCAGTGCATCTTCATCGGGGGCATCTTCATAAACATCAATACCCATGTCATTCATCATACTAATGATGTCTTCGACCTGTTCAGGCTCGACAATATGGTACGGCAACAAATCACTGATTTCAGCGTATGTTAAATAGCCCTTTTCTTTCCCTGCGGCAATTAAATCCTGTAATTGTGTTGCTGCTTGTTGCTCGTGGTCGACATGATTCATAGTAGGGTTCACCTTAAGTAATACTTAAACCACCGGGTAAAGAATCCTCTACCTCGAGGTAACCGCCAATTCTATCCATAATTTCCGTTTTAAGCCATACGTTGAGCTACCCGCTCTTGAAAATTCGTTCACCTCTACTTAGTTAGAGTGTCAACATTTAAATAGATTCCACATATTGCAAAAATTCCTTCAACTGCTGTTTTTCTTCAGGGGTTAGCTCCCTAGTCTTTGATTTTTGAAGTAATTTTTCGGTTACTTCCTTGCGACCTATCACAATTAACCTATCCAGTGCACCCAAAAACTCTGCCTCGAGCCCTTCATCTGAAAGGAGCATGATCCGGTTTTCACAATCCGCTAAGTGTTTTAATTCAGCATTTTGGCCCTGTAGCTGTTGGTGCAATGCCTCACCGGTAATACTTGGCTGTTCATTTATCCAGTCTACTATTTTGTTCAAAAGCACAATTCCAGGGGCCGTTATCTCTTGCCACAGCGGTCTTTTGGCGCTTGCCAGGGCATGTAAATGTGGCGCTCTGAGCAGTAAAGCACTGGCCAGAAAAGCAGGCGCTAATGGTTGTGGCGGTGGTAGCACTTTATTCTTTTTCCATCCTCGTGATGAGAAAGAACGAAAAGACTTCTCTCCCCTAACCACCTCAACGGAGCTAGCGGCTAATTGCGCTAATTGTTCAAACATCATTTCTTTAAAAATACCATCGGGAATTTGCGCAATGAAGGTTCTCGCGGTATTTGCAAAACGGGCTCGATTATCAACGGAATCCAAAGGGGTTTGCTGGCTGAGTATAGAAAAAAAGTACTCTGATAACGGCGTACTATTTTCCGTCAATGCCAAAAAAGCAGCAGCCCCTTGTTGACGCACATACGTATCCGGATCGGTCCCTTGCGGCAAAAATACAAACCGTACTTGACGCGGCTGCACTAAAAGCGGCAAAACTAATTGCAACGCTTTCCATGCCGCCGCTTGCCCCGCTTTGTCCCCATCAAAACAAAAAACCACATCATCTACGAGTTGGAACAAACTGGTTAAATGATGCACCGTCATTGCCGTACCCAAAGTTGCCAGTGCACCCATTATCCCAAATTGCGCAAGGGCGATTACATCCAAATATCCTTCAACCACAAGTGCGCTTTTCCATTTTTGTCGCGACTTTAATGCTTCATAGATCCCATATAAACAATAACCCTTTTGAAATATGGGAGATTCAGGTGAATTTAGATATTTGGGTTGGCTATCATCAATAACCCGCCCCCCAAAGCCTAAGACTTCCCCTTTACGATTTCGAATAGGAAACATGATACGCTGTCGAAAACGATCATAAAAACGACCCTGCTCATGTTTAATAATCAATCCCGTTTGTTCAAGCACTTGCAACACTTCAGAATCATTTTGAAAATGAGAAAGCAGGTTGTCCCACCCTGCAGGGGCAAATCCTAACCCAAAGGCTTTGGCCACCGTGCCGGTTAATCCTCTGGCCTTAAGATAGTGAACCGCATGCGATGCTCCAGGATGATGCTTTAGTTGTGCGCTATAAAATTCTGCAACCCTATTTAGCACTGCAGTGGTACTTAATTTCACTTGTGCTTTAGCACTTTCTTGCGCATCTTTGGGAATAGTCAGTCCTAAACGCGAAGCCAATTTTTCCAGTGCATCAATAAAAGGTAAACCTTCATATTCCATGATAAATCGAATGGCATCACCATGCGCACCACAGCCAAAACAATGATAAAATTGCTTGGCTGCATTGACAGTAAAAGAGGGGGTTTTTTCATTATGGAAAGGACAGCAAGCACTATAATTTATACCGGATTTCTTTAATTTAACGCTTGCTTGAATTAAAGAAACGATATCCGTTTTAGCAAGTACCGATTCAATAAAATGCTCGGGGATCAGTGATTAATTTCCTGCTAACAAATTTTTAACCTGTGCGCTGACTTGTCCAATATCTGCACGCCCCTGTAGCTTTGGCTTTAAAATAGCCATGACTTTACCCATCTCTTGTGGGCTCGTGGCGCTAGATTCTTTGATTGCAGCTTCAATGAGTTGACGAATTTCTGCATCCGTCAGCGCTGCTGGCATAAATGTTTGAATGATATCCATCTCAAACTGCTCTTTTGCCGCCAAATCTTCACGACCCGCCGCGGTAAATTGCGAGAATGAGTCACGGCGTTGTTTTTGCATTTTATCCAAAACCGCAAGTTCACGCGCTGTATCTAATTGGATACGCTCATCCACTTCAATACGCTTAATCTCAGATGAGATTAAGCGTAATACCATCAAGCGATCTTTCTCTTGCGCCCGCATGGCTTTTTTTATTTCTTCAAGAACATGCTCTTTGATGCTCTGTGACATACACGCCGCCTAATTTAGTGTTGTTGACGTCCACGACCACCACTGCTAGCACCATTGGAACCGCTACTGCTACCAGTACCACGGCCAGCAGATGAGGAACTACTACCGCCCCGTTCACGTTCACCACCGGTGCTACCACCACGGGTTTCACGCATTTGTTTTTTGCGGAAGCGTTTCACTGCTGCTGCTAATGCACGTTTTTTCTTTTCAGAAGGGGTTTCATGGAATTCCCGACGTCGCATTTCTGATAAAACACCCGATTTCTCTACTACACGTTTAAAACGGCGAATAGCCGAATCAAAGCCTTCGTTTTCCCGAACCTTAATCCCAGGCATGAATACTGTCACCTCTATAGTTAAAAAAATATAATTTAAGCTGGCTATTGAACTATACACCAAATTGTGGACAATACAACTAACCAGTCCCATGGACATTTCTCTCGTTGGGCGGCAATTTTACAACTATTTACTAAAAAGGTTAAGGCTTAATATCATTATGCGCGTTTTAGGCATCGAAACTTCATGTGATGAGACCGGAATTGCTCTTTATGATAGCAAAGCTGGTCTACTTGCCCATAAAATATTTAGCCAAAAGACTCATATTGAGTATGGTGGCGTAGTTCCGGAATTAGCCTCAAGAGATCATGTTCGTAAAACCTTACCCATGATTCAGGCCTTACTCAAAGCCACCGATTTAAGTCCTACGGATGTGGATGGCATTGCTTATACCGCAGGTCCGGGGTTAGTTGGCGCTTTAATGGTAGGTGCGGTCATTGGCAAAAGTTTAGGCTTTGCTTGGCAAATTCCCACCATTGGCGTCCATCATATAGAAGGTCACTTGCTTGCCCCCATGTTAGAAGCGGATCCCCCGGCTTTCCCCTTTGTTGCCTTATTAGTGTCCGGTGGGCATACCCAATTAATCAAAGTCATGCAAGTAGGAGCATATGAAATCCTTGGCGAATCGCTGGATGATGCGGCAGGTGAGGCCTTTGATAAAACGGCAAAGCTCTTAGGATTGCCCTATCCTGGTGGCCCCCATCTTGCAAAACTGGCACAGGAAGGTGATGCCATGCGCTTTAACTTCCCACGGCCCCTCATTAAACAAAAGTTAAATTTTAGTTTTAGTGGTCTTAAAACCCATGTCGCCAATACCATTGCCAAAATGGGGCATGACGCCCAAACACGCGCAGATATTGCTGCTTCTTTTGAAAAAGCCGTGGTGGCATCTTTGATGACTAAAGCCGTGCATGCACTTGAAGTAACCGGCTTAAAACATCTAGTCATTGCCGGTGGTGTAGGCGCGAATCAAAATCTACGTCAAAGTCTCTCTCTGCTGGGCAAGCAACAAGGATTTGCCGTTACCTATCCACGCAGTGAATTTTGCACAGACAATGGTGCAATGATTGCTTATGCCGGCTGTCAACGCTTATTAGCTGGCGAACAAGACAACGATAGCATTAAAGTCCGTGCCCGTTGGCCGCTTACCGAACTGAGGATTCCTTGCCCTTCCATAAGCGATAAATATTGCTACGATGCCGCCATATGATGAGCAATGCTAATACGCTGAGTACCACACCATAGCGCTTATCTAATAGCCAATAGGCGGCAAACGGCATACTGACTATTGCCAACAATGAAGATATTGATGAAATACGAAAAAGCACAAAAACTCCCAGCCAAACCAGCACAAAAATGCCGCCTAAGAGGGGGGTAAGACCCCATAAAGCGCCCAACGCGGTCGCCACGCCTTTGCCACCTTGAAACTTCAGAAAAATGGGGAAAAGATGCCCAAGCACAGCGGCCAGCATCACCGCACTAATAACCCAAGGATTAGGCGTGGCTAATTTAATGAGCATCACGGGGACAAAACCCTTAAG
Source organism: Gammaproteobacteria bacterium (assembly GCA_013288185.1). Lineage (GTDB taxonomy): Bacteria > Pseudomonadota > Gammaproteobacteria > Berkiellales > Berkiellaceae > Berkiella. Next base: position 30,139 of record JABDCK010000011.1, on the reverse strand, counting down.
AACATCCCCTAATAACGTTATTAACGCTGGGAAACGTCCCCCTACGCGCAATACATTGGTAGCGCCGGGATTGCCAGAACCTTGTGAGCGCGGATCGGGGAGTTTACATAAGCGGGAAACTAAAATGGCACAAGGAACCGAGCCTAGCAAATAGGCGCCACTTACCCCCAGTCCTAACATTGTCCATAAATGCAGATCACGCAACTTTTCCTCTCCCAGCGCCATTCAAAAAATGATATAGTCATTTTCCTTTATTTTATGAGTGTAATCAATGGACAAGTTAGTTATCAATGATATAAAACTCACCACCATTATCGGCGTTCATGCTTGGGAAAAGCAGTGCCCGCAAACAGTGCTGCTGGACTTGATGCTCCAAACGAATACCGCCAGCATTGCTAAAACGGATGATATTGCCGATGCGATTGATTATGACAAAGTGGTACACCATTTATTAGCTTATAGTGAAAAACAGCGGTTTCAACTTATTGAAACCTTGGCACATCATCTGGCTTTAGAAATACTCCAGCATTTTAATACCTCCTGGGTTCACATTACGTTGCGCAAGCCCGGTGCCTTAACACCTGCCAATGTCGCCATTATCATTGAACGCAGCAAATGATGAATACTGCGCTTTACCATACACTGCAAGAAACCGCGGCCCGAAATGGTGGCGGAATGAGTTTTGCAGAATTTATGCATCTTGCACTGTATGCGCCTGGATTAGGTTACTATAGTGCAGGCCTACCCAAATTAGGACCGCAAGGGGATTTTATAACCGCGCCTGAAATCTCTCCGTTATTTTCACAATGCCTTGCCCTGCAATGCCAACAGATACTCTCTCCATTGGTTGATGGGTGTATTTTAGAATTAGGTGCTGGCAGCGGTAAAATGGCTGCTGAAATTATCCGCACACTTTCCAAGCACGATGCTTTACCTAAGTATTATTATATTTTAGAAGTAAGTGCTGATTTACGGCAGCGCCAACAAGTTTACTTACAAGCAGAATGCCCGGATTTTTTTGCAAATATTCTTTGGCTAGATAGATTGCCGGAAAAACCCTTTAACGGCATTATTTTAGGCAATGAAGTTATCGATGCCATGCCGGTCCATCTTTTTCAAATTAATGATAATCATGAAGTAAGCGAAGGCTATGTAAGCAAAATTGCCAACACCTGGCAATGTACTTTTCGCACGCCTTTTACGCCAGGTTTGAAAGAAGCGGTGCACCAATTGCAACAAAGATTACCAGAACCACTAAGCGCAGGTTACACTTCAGAAATTAATTTACGGCTAGAACCTTGGCTCGCGAGTTTACGGGATTGTTTAGCACAAGGCGTCATGATATTTTTAGATTATGGCTTTCCCAGTCATGAGTATTATCATCCTTCTCGCAGCATGGGCACGTTGATGTGTCATTTTCGTCACCGCGCCCATCCCCAACCTTTTGAAAATATTGGCCTACAAGATATCACTGCGCATGTGGATTTTACGGCGCTGGCCTTAGCAGCACAAAATTGTCAATTAACTATTGCCGGGTTTACCCATCAATGTGCTTTTTTATTATCCAATGGGTTATTATCATTGGCAGAAAACATGCCGCAAAGCTATCTACTTTCACAGCAAGTTCAACAATTAATCCAAACTCATGAAATGGGTGAATTATGTAAAGTGATGGCCTTAAGCTCTAATTTTGATGAACCCTTACAAGGATTTACTTTATTGGATCATCGGTATCGGTTGTAAATCTTGCGCGCAAGGAATCTAATTAGTGTGATGCTGATCTTCTAGGCTTTGAATTATCCCCCAAAAGATTTTCATAAGGGATCCTTAATTCATTATGGATTTTTTTTATTAAAGAAAGTGAAATGGCCCTTTCCCCACTAAGTATTTCAGAGGCTCTATTTGCTCCAACTATTCTGGCAAAATCGGCTTGCGTCATACCTAATTGCTCTAAACGGAACTTAATAGCAGATATTGGATCTGGGGCAGTAATTGGAAATTCTTCTTCCTCATATCTTTCAACAAGAATTGCCAATATTTCCAGTTCATCACCTTCTGGAGTATCTAATTCAGCATGCATTAAATTATCAATTCGTTTTAAAGCATTTTTATAATCTTTTTCAGTTCTAATGGGTTTTATGTTCATATAGTCTCCGCATCTATTTCGTCGTATTGTTATAGCAGAAATTTCCCAAAATGGGAATGCTTACTCTCTTTATTTCCACCTCCTATCAGGATTTATAGCGCAAATATCGCATTCATCTTTCAAACTATTATTTGGGGATATTTTAAGGGCCTTTGTTATTAAGGAATTTTAAGTGCCATTGTAATTGCCTGCAGCCGTGCTGCACGCACGGCAGCTTTAATTCCTTCCCCGGTTTGGTCAGAATTTTTTATCACCGCATCTAAATCTAAAGCTTGCGCAGCAGTTAATGCACTTTTTAATATCGGCAAACTGGGATGTTTTGCCATATCATAACCAGGACGTCCTCTAAAATCTGCTTCACAGACTAATAAAAAAGAGATAAAGCGTTCCGGGCGACGAAAAGCATCACCCTGTTCTAACAGGCTGAGAATTGCATCGGCACTTTTACCCGGAATTTCATAACATTCCCCATGCATACGCGTTGCTAATTCTGCCAATGCTTGAAAATCATTGGGAACGCGTAACCGCTGACAAAGCTGCGTTACTAAAGCAACCCCTTTATGCTCATGCCCTGGATGCTTAGGCCAAAGATTTTTAGGGGTAAGGCCTTTACCGACATCATGTAACAATGCGGCAAAACGTACACGTGGGTCATTACTTAATTGCGTGGCTTGTTGCAATACTAATTCATTATGAATACCGGTATCAATTTCAGGATGAGAAGCAGGAGATTGCGGCACGCCATATAAGTTATCAATTTCTGGCAATAAGCGTTGTAACGCGCCACAGGCGCGCAATGTTTGAATGAAGGCCACGGGGCTGGCTTCACTGAGCGCTTGCGCAAGTTCTTTCCACACCCGCTCTGGCACTAAATAATCGAGCTCACCATTTTCACCCATTTTACGCATCAAAGCTAACGTTTCTGGTGCTACCCTAAAGCCTAAGGGAGCAAAGCGTGCCATAAAACGCGCCACGCGTAGCACCCGCACCGGATCTTCCACAAAAGCCACAGAAACATGCCGCAATATGCGATTTTTTAAATCCGCTTGACCATTAAAAGGATCGATTATTTTGCCATCCGTGGTTTTGGCCATGGCATTAATGGTTAAATCTCGCCTACTTAAATCTTCCTCTAAAGTCACGCTGGGTGAGGTATCAAAAACAAAGCCGGCATATCCCCCTGCCACTTTACGCTCAAGACGCGCAAGCGCATACTCTTCTTTAGTTTCAGGATGTAAAAATACCGGAAACGATTTACCGACGGGTAAAAATCCGGCTTGAAGCATACTTTCAGGAGCAGCATTCACCACTACCCAATCACGCTCTTTTACTGGCAATCCTAATAATTCATCACGAACGGCACCGCCCACTAAATAAGTTTTCAACGCTGTGCTCCTTGCATGAGATGATAAACCACGTCACCCGCTGTTTTTTGTTTTAATAACTGCCAACCTTGCGGCAATATGTGAAGTGGTTGCGCTGATTCACAATAAATGCGTGTTTGATGATTCACCAATGTGCTGCCTTCTAGTAACTTCAGACATGACGGTAAATGCACTGAGGCAAAAGGGGGATCTAAAAAAATAATATCAAAAGCAGGCTCTTTTTCGCGCACATGCGCCAGCCATTTTATCGCATCCATGGCGATAAATTCACAAGCAGCTGCTGTCTCGAACCGTTGCGCGGTCTTTTTAATAATGTTGAGCGTCGCTGGATGACTATCAATAAAATGTACCTGCAAAGCACCCCGAGAAAGCGCTTCAAAACCTAACACCCCCGTGCCGGCAAAAAGATCTAAACACCGCGCTTTGACAATAAAAGGGGCCAACCAGTTAAACAGCGTTTCGCGCACCCGCGCGGGAGTTGGACGTAACCCCGGATATTCCGGGACATCTAAAAAACGACCCCGCCAACAGCCAGCAATAATGCGAATGCGCCCCAAGCAACCTACCCTTGCTGCCCACCAACCATGACCACTACAGTGTGATCGGGTGAAATGCGTTTTTGAAATGCATGTTGAATATCTGCCACCGTGAGTTTTTCAACCGCGGGTTTAAATTGATTCAAGTAATCTAAAGGCAAGTCATAAAAACCCAGCGTAGCGACTTGATGACAAATCGCGCTATTGCTATCAAATTGCAGCGCATAGCCGCCTAATAAATTTTGCTTTGCTTGCACCAATTCTTGCTCCGTTGGACCTTTAGCCACAAACTCTTTCAGCAACGCTTGCATCATTTCTGAGGCTTTCTCGGCTTGATCATTACGCGTTTGACAGCCCATCATAAACGGCCCCCGATCACGCATTGCCGTAAAATAACTATAAGCAGAATAGGCTAAACCATGCTGATTGCGCACCGTGTTAAAAATACGGGTCACAGAGCCATTCCCACCCAAAATATGATTGCCTACATAGAGGGCGTAATAATCTGGATCATTTTGCTTTAATCCTGGCTCACCAATTAAAATGGTGGTTTGTGCAGCAGGAAAATTTATTCGCTTGATGACTTTTTCTTTGACATCCGCCACCACCGGGAGAGGCGCTGGCTTTTCACCCGTGGGTAACGCATTCGTTAATGATTGCGCAATTTCATCCGCTTCAGGAAGCGTCAAATCGCCCACAATCGTTACCACCGCATTTTTGGCCACATAATATTGCTGATAAAAAGCTTTTACATCCGCAACAGTTATGGCTTGGATTGATTTTTCATCCCCTAAAACCCAATTAGCATATGGCTGATGAGGGTATAATAAAGAGAAAAAAGCACGGCTGGCAACTTGGCCCGGTTTTTGTGCTTGATATTTTAAAGTACTCAAGGCATTTTGCTGCAAGCGCTTTAAGCCATTTTCAGGAAAATGTGGCTGCGTTAAAATAGCCGCCAAGTTCTCCACGGCAGGTTGTAATTGCGTTTTCTCAGATAAACTTCTTAAATGTACAAGGGCCATATCGCGTTGAGATTCTGCATTATATTGCGCACCCACATTATCAAAATTCTCCGCAACTTGATCTGCAGATAAATGCGCCGTCCCTTCTGCTAATAAAAGATTGGTTAAATACGCGAGGCCCCCTTTTTCACCATTACGGGCACTCCCTGCATCAAAGACTATTTCAATATCTACCATGGGCAAGGTTGGAACACGCACAAAGTAAACCGGAACACCATGCTCTGTCACCCAATGTGAAATATGCAAAATCCCCTTTACTTCTTTATATGATGCGTTTGCTTTCATCTTGAGCTCTCCTTTGGACTTATGCATCTTAGGCTCAATGCTGTGTTTATTCTTAAAAATTAATACCAACGCGACCACAACCAGTGTTATCACTACAATCTGTAGCCAACGAGCATATTGCTTTTTTTCTTTGTTGTTCACCGTCATGGGTTTGCCTTTTCCTTATTGACTTTCTCTGGAACGAGTTCGGCTATGGTTAAGTGTTTTTCAAGCAGATATTTTTTTGCTACCGCTTGAATTTGCATTGCCGTGACGGCTTTAATTTTATCTACAAAGCCATCTGCGACTTGCCATCCTAAACCAACAGTCTCTAAAATCCCCAGCAAAGTAGCTTGTTCAGACATGGAATCTTTCTCAAAGACTTCCCCTGCCAATAGTTGCGTTTTAACCCGCTGCAATTCTTGCGGGGTGACCGGCTTTGTTTTGAGCAATTCAATTTGCGCCATCACTTTTTTCTCTAAATCCGCCACACTCACCCCTTCAGCCGGTACCGCTGTTATCATAAATTGTGTGGGAAATTGTTTAAAAATATCGTACCCAGTGCCAATATCAGCAGCAACTTCTTGCCCTCTGACCAACTCACGATTAAGCCGCGAGCTATCACCACTGCTCAACAACGCGCTCATCACCATTAAAGCATAACATTCGGTTTCTGCAGATGCGGATTTTAAAGTGGGCACATCAAATCCCCACATCATATAGGGAAGTTTTGCCGGCACTTCTACTTTAAGACGTCGCTCACCTAATGCCGTTAATTCTTTATTACTTTTAATCACCGGTACCACGCGCGCGGGTATGTTACCAAAATATTTTTGCGCTAATTGAAAAACCTGTTCCGGCTGCACATCTCCTACCACAATCAGCGTGGCGTTATTGGGGGCATACCATTTTTGATACCAATCACGCAAATCCGTAACCGTCATATGATCTAAATCATCCTGCCAACCAATAATGGGGTGATGGTAAGGTCCCATCAGATTGGCCACTGCCATAAAACGTTCCCACGTTAAATTCTGTGGATTATCATCTGTGCGCATGCGCCGCTCTTCAATCACTACTTGAATTTCTTTAGCAAATGCTTCTGGCGCGAGAATAAGATTTTGCATTCTATCCGCTTCTGCTTGGAAGCTAATCGCTAAGTTAGCGGCATCCAGCTCTTCATAATAAGCCGTATAATCTTCTGCGGTAAACGCGTTATTTTGCCCGCCATATTGTGAAATTAAAATGGCAAAACCATCATGAGGCAACGTGGGCGTTCCTTGAAACATCATATGTTCCAAGGCATGGGACACTCCCGTAATACCCCGGTGTTCATCCTTTGAGCCGACTTTATACCAAATCTGTGAAACCACCACGGGTGCACGATGATCTTCTCGTACCACAATTCTAAGCCCATTGCTCAACTTAAATTCTTTGGTAATTGGTTTCTCCATAGAATTACCCTGCAAGCTCCATCCCAAAAAAAGACAAAAAAGATAGTTAACTACTTTATTCTTCCGTGTTTTCATATGTTATGTTTCCATAAACCCTTTACCTACCACTCACTCATGTTAGGATACCCTATTTTGTTGGGACAGGACTATGTTTAAAATCTTTCGTCGCGAGGGCGAGCAGTCCAACTGGTTTGGACGCTTAAAACAGTCGCTGACACGGACACGGTCTAATTTTGCAGAGGGCCTTGCACGCCTTTTTCTCGGTAAAAAAGAGATCGATGCTGAATTATTAGAAGCCATAGAAACGCAATTACTCACGGCTGACGTGGGCATTGATGCAAGCAAGCAAATCTTACAAACATTAACCCAAGGTATTACACGCAAAGAGATCAAAGATCCGCCTGCCGTGTATGCTGCACTACAGCAATGTTTAACCCAAATTCTCCTCCCTTGTGAACAGCCATTATCTTTAAAACCTGGTCCAACCCCTTGGGTCATTTTAATGATAGGGGTTAACGGTGCCGGCAAAACCACCACTATTGGTAAATTGGCAAAGCACTTTCAGCAAGCAGGGCTTTCTGTCATGCTGGCTGCAGGAGATACCTTTCGTGCAGCCGCCGTTGAACAGTTACAAGTGTGGGGAGAACGTAATCAAATCCCTGTGGTAGCCCAACATACGGGTGCCGATAGCGCCTCGGTTATTTTTGATGCCTTTCAATCTGCTCAAGCTCGTGGTATCCATGTGCTGATTGCAGATACCGCCGGGCGGTTGCATACACGGGATAATTTGATGGATGAACTCAAAAAAGTAAAACGCGTTATCCAAAAACTAGATGCGAATGCCCCTCATGAAGTGATGCTGGTTCTGGATGCAACCACGGGTCAAAATGCGCTAGCACAAGCACAAAAATTTCATGAAGCTTTGCAGGTGACGGGCCTTGTCATAACCAAGCTGGACGGCACCGCAAAGGGCGGGATACTCTTTGCCATCGCCAATAAATTGCGTCTCCCTATTCGCTTTATTGGCGTTGGAGAAAAAATTGATGATTTACGCCCCTTTCATGCTGCAGATTTTGTTGAAGCCTTGTTTGATGTTAATTAAGAAGGAAGCACCATGATTTCATTTTTTAATGTAAGCAAAAAATATGCAAATCACCTTGCTCTGGATAATATCACTCTGCAAATTGCCTCCGGTGAAATGGTATTTTTACAAGGCCATTCCGGCGCAGGAAAATCCACCTTATTAAAATTAATGGCCCTTTTAGAACGCCCGACGCAGGGTAATATTGTCGTCTCCGGCAACGATCTGAGTGAGATTAAAAAAAGCGATATTGCCCATTATCGGCGGCAGTTTGGCTTTATTCAACAAAACCCTAAGTTGTTAAATGATTATACTGCCTTTGAAAATGTGGCTATTCCTTTAGTGATTAGTGGGTTTGATAGACTCGATATCCAAAGACGGGTTCGCGCAGCGCTTGAGCGGGTGGGATTACTCAACAAAGAGCACGCAAAACCGCCCATGCTTTCGGTAGGAGAACAGCAGCGCTTAGGCATTGCTCGGGCGGTGGTTCATAAACCCAAATTTCTTCTCGCAGATGAACCCACTGGAAACTTAGATCCTATACTGTCCCTAGAAATTATGAAATTATTTGAACGTTTTCATCAAGTCGGTGTCACGGTGCTCATTGCCTCTCACGACAGTGCATTACTGGAGCGTTTTCCTTACCGTAAGCTACATCTTGCCAATGGAAATTTAACGCATTATAAGGAGTCTACTTATGTCTAATGCACATTTTTTAGCATTAAAAATGAGTTTTAGAACTTTAGTTCGCACCCCGCTCACCACTCTTTTGACCTTGGCGGCTATTGGCATATGCTTATCTTTGCCCATGAGTTTATATCTCTTTATTAAAAATGTTCAACAGTTCAGCCATTGGAACGAAGCGTCCGCGCTCACGCTCTATATCAATCCACACAGCACGCAACAAGAAATTGATACTATTGCAAAGCATATCAAGCAATATCCTTTTGTGCAAAAAACGACTTATCTCACCCCCACTGCAGCGTTAAAAGAATTTCAAGAGGTTTCTGGATTAAGTGACACTTTAGCATTACTCCCTGAAAACCCTTTACCCGGGGTATTTAATATTCAATTACATCTGCCCAAAGCCCAGCAACAAAGCATCCTCACCATGAAAGAGAAACTTGAAACGCTGCCACAAGTTATGGATGCGGTTTTTGATTATGCCTGGATTGAAAAATTAAATACCTTTCTGACCTTTGGCAAAAAAATGACGCAATTTTTATATCTACTCATTAGCTGCAGCGTCATTTTAATTGTCGGCAATACCATTCGTTTAGCACTGGAACATCATCGTGAAGAAATTGAAGTATTGACCTTAATCGGCGCAACCCGCCATTTTATTCGCAGGCCCTTTTTATATCGCGGTATATTGTATGGCCTTTTAGGTGGTTTGTTTGCCATCAGTATTATTCTGCTAGCCATCGTTTTCTTACAGCCCTCTTTATCACAGGTTGCAGCGCTTTATCAAGGGATGTTCTCGTTAACCTTAAGTGTTAACGATACCTTGGTATTTTTGGGTACCAGCGCGCTACTCGGTTGGTTAGGTGCAGCTATCGCATTTACACAACAAAGTCATAAGGTATTTTATGTCACTTAAAAATGCTATTGGTGGTGTCGCGCTGCTTGCCGGTACCGCAATTGGTGCGGCCGTTTTGGCGCTCCCCATTGTCACTGCGCACATGGGGTTTACGCAAGCAACACTCATTTATCTGCTATGTTGGTTTTTTATGACCATGGGTGCGCTTTATTTATTGGAAGTAAACCTTTTTGTAGGGTATGGCACCAATCTTATTTCCATGGCAGAAAAGACCCTGGGTAAATCAGGTAAAATTTTTACGTGGATTATCTATCTTATCTTGTTGTATGCCTTAACTGCCGCTTACTTAACCGGCGCGGGTGCTTGGCTCCAAGAAGGATTTCATCATTTTAATACTGCCGTAAGTCCCATTGATTGTGCTTTGCTTGCTTCCTGCGTTACCACGCTTATTCTCTTTTTCGGTACCGCCGTCACAGATTGGATCAATCGGTTTTTAATGATTGGACTCATTGGCGCATTTGCCACCTTGCTGTTTGCCACCGTGGGGCATGTAAAACTTGCGTTGTTATTTTCACAATCTATTAAGGTTGATTTGACCCCCATTCCTATTATCATTACCGCCTTTGGCTCGGCCATCGTTATTCCAACGTTAACAGAATATTTGCATGGTAAACCACGCCAATTATTTTATGTGGTTCTCACCGGCAGCCTTATCCCTTTACTGCTGTACATTGTGTGGGAATTTGTCATTATGGGAATAATTCCCTTCCCTGGCAGATTACAACAATCCAGTCAACTCCTCATAGATTTACCGCGCGCGTTAAAAACACACTTACAGAATCCCATTATCACCAAAGCCGCTATTTATTTTTCTATTTTTGCATTAATCACCTCATTATTGGGCGTAACGCTTTCATTGTTTGATTTTCTGGCCGATGGTCTACATTTAAGAAAAACCATTATCAATAGAAGCTTGCTGGCGTTGATTGCATTCTTACCACCCTTAAGCTTTGTCATTTTCTATCCACAAGGATTTAGCTTTGCCTTAAGTTTTGCCGGGCTATTTGTAGCATTATTGCTTGGTATTTTACCGGCCGTGATGGCATGGCGTGGCCGCTATCATCTTAAAAAGGAACGGCCACTGCAAATGATTGGCGGTAAAGCGCTGATTATCATGACGATTATTTTTTTCCTCTGTGTTATGTGTATTGAGTGTTATAATCAATATGTTGCCTATTGATTTCACCTGTGGAAAAATTCGTTACCGTCAAGAACATTTGCACGGCAGAAATGAACTGATTGCCAAAGCGATTGGCTGGAAAAAAAATCTTTCCTTGCGCGTTTTTGATACCACTGCAGGATTAGGCAGAGAAGCTTTTTTGCTTGCTGCCTTAGGTTGTGAAGTGGTATTATTTGAACGCCATGCCGTGGTGGCGAAAGCCTTGCGCAACGGTCTTGCGCATGCCAAAAACGAGCCAGCGCTTACCCCTATTATCAACCGCATGACCCTGCTTGAAACTTGCGCCATTGCTTACTTAAAAAATGCCTCTTTTCAAGCACCGGATATTATTTATTGTGATCCCATGTTTCCGCCGCGCTCCAAGTCTGCCGCGGTTAAAAAGGAAATGCAATTATTGCAATCTCTAGTAAGCCCCGATGTGGATACCACAGAATTGGTGACTGCCGCGCGCGCAGTTGCGCAAAAACGGGTGGTGGTAAAACGTGCCGCTAGATGTGCACCCCTCGTCGCAAATCCAGACCTGACTTATCGCGGACGCAGCCATTGTTTTGATGTTTACTGTCGCGTTATTAGCTAATTTTAAGGTGCACATTATGATTCATATTGAAAAAATTCAAAATAAAATAAAAAGATTACAAACCGCAATTGCAAAAAAATCTACAATTTCAAAACCCCTACTTTCTAATTTTTTAAAATATGCTGCAGAAATTCAAAATGTGCCATTAATTACTAACATATTGGATAATTGTATGGAAATTATGGGAGAAGCTTTTTTTGAATATCTCTTGTTTTCGCCTTCTAAAAATAAGGTAACGCCGCTATATCGTACGCAAGAAAATTTCAAGGAGTTATACGAGTTTCTTTTGGCTAGAACACTATCATATCTGGATAAAAAAAATGACGTCAATGAACTAACATTATCACAATTTTTATTATCATCAAAGAGTGAAGAACAGGTTGTTCAATTTGTAAAAGCAAAGTTAGCACAAATAGAATTCTCATCAGAAATAAATACGGTTAAGCACGATGTGTTCATTGAAACAAATTATGCAAATCCTTCTATCTATGCTGACCCCGCATTTCCACTTTTTAAATATGATAATGAAAAGATAGCTTTCAAAAGCGCTTTGGAGAATGGCCCGCTTTCCGTTGAGAAAATTAATAGCATACATACGCTTGCGCTTATTGCAAAGGATATTAAAGAAACCTGCCGAAGCGTTATCTATTCTAACCTTGGAAGTGTAGGCTATGATTGCAGTCTGCGTGGTTTTTTGGAAGTTAAAGAATGTGCTGCAAAAGGATGGATGACGCTTGAAAGAGATGAGGATTCGTTTAGCACACATGTTTTTTTTCCAAAATCATCAAAGATATTATTAAAAAAATTACTCACGCGCTACAATGACCATATGAAAACACCGCTTGCAAGAATAGATAAACTTAAAACTATTATAAAATTAGCCTCTGATTTATCGAGAATGCACTATTTTAATGATGCCAATAAACGTACCTCATATATTATGTTCATTGCTGAGCTTGTTAAGTATGGTTTTCTTCCAAGTTTTGTCGATGATCGAATAGTATTTAGAAATAAATCGCAAGATGAATTATTGCCCATTGTTCAGGAAGGGATGGAAAAAGGCCTTAATGCACTTTTGACGTTGACACAGCCCTCTACAAATCCACAGATGCAAACACTATTTAAGCACACTAAAACGCAGTTAGATCGTCTAAAAAAGCATGCGGATAAAAATACACAGAGCGCCACATCCAATTTGCTTTACCTAAGAGATGTGAAAAAGCAAAAAAGAAGTGAAGTGGAAAAGCTGCAACCATGGCATTGGGAGAGGGCAAGAGCCAAAAGGTAAAATTTATGCTTGCCCGGCTGCCTGCCCGGCGTAGCTCGCAAGAGCGAAGCCGGGCTGTTGATATACAACAATAGATTAGTTGTATATCAACAAAGCGGAAATCTCTACATTGCTCCCGCACCATAGCATGTTCATTTGACATTTAATCAGCAAAAATAATAAACTAGATAAATGGCTTATAGTGATAGGGGAGGTAGCCATGCTTGCCAAATCCGTAAAATCTTTTCTGGATAAACAGAAAGTAAATTACACCGTCATTCCACACCCCGTTACCTATGCAGCAAGAGATACCTCTCATGCCTGCAATGTTCCAGAATTTTCATTTGCCAAATCCGTCATTGTGCGGGCGGGCAATAAAATGGTAATGCTGGTGATACCTGCCAGTGAAAAAGTAAATTTTAATTCGCTGAAGAAATCGCTCAAAGAAGAGGATATCTCCTTAGCTTCTGAAAAAGACTTTGCCAAACAATTCCCCGATTGTGAAGTGGGGGCAGAGGCGCCATTTGGCTGTGAGATGCAAGTGTGTGTTGAAAAACATCTTGCCAACAACAGGGAAATTGTCTGCAATGGGGGCACCCATAGTGAGGCCGTAAAATTAGCCTACCAAGATTTTAAAAAGATGGTCCATCCAAAGGAGATTTCCATAACGCACTAAGCAGCGTTACAATGACGGATTATGAGGTTGAGATAATCCAAAGGAAGTCATATGTCAGACTGTCTTTTTTGTAAGATGGCGAGTGGTGCAATTGCTACCGATAAAATCTATGAAGATGATCATATTTTTGTGATCAAAGATATTAATCCCAAAGCAAAAGTACATTTATTAGTAATACCAAAACTCCATATTGATAGCTTAGCGACGGTACAAGAAGATCAAGCACCGTTATTAGGTTATGTCATGACCTCTTTGAAAAATTTTGCAAGAGAGCAAGGTCTGGATGGCTTTAGAACCGTTATCAATACGGGTAAAGAGGGTGGTCAAGTAATTTTTCATCTGCATTTTCATTTATTGGGCGGCGGAAATTTACCAAAATTTTAATTGGCGAGGCATTCATGGGAATTAGTGGCATTAGTCCAGGTTCATTAATTTTAATTTTTTTAATTATTGTTTTATTGTTTGGCACCAAAAAGCTGCAAACGCTGGGAGAAGATTTAGGTAAAGCCTTACAAGGCTTTCGCAAAGGCTTAAAAGAAACCAGCAATACGCCTGCAAAGCCAGAAAATTAAACTATGTTTCAAATCGGCTTTGGAGAGTTAATAGTTTGCATGATAGTGGCCATTGTGGTTTTTGGCCCGGAGCGCTTACCTGCCATTGCACGTGTCATTACCCGTTGGTTGCAACGCGCTAAACGGACTTATACATCCATTAAACAAGAATTTGACGCAGAGTTTCGTGAACGCCCTTGAAAAGCACTTACCCCATTTAATAGAGCTGCGGCAACGCCTCATGATTTGCCTTGTGGCATTTGGCCTTGTTTTAGCGCCATTAATTTACTATAGCAGCCAATGGTATCACTTATTAGCGCAGCCCTTATTAAACTCCTTGCCCACCGGCGGTATGTTGATTGCCACGCATGTAGTAACGCCTTTCACGGCGCCCTTAAAACTTGCACTTTTTACCACGCTTGCCATCATCATTCCTTTTATTTTGTATCATATCTGGGCCTTTGTTGCCCCGGGCCTGTACCCTACAGAAAAACGCACCCTCTTACCATTATTATTGATAAGCACGCTTTTATTTTATTCCGGCATGTTGTTTGCGCATTTTTGTGTTTGTCCCTTAGCCTTAGCTTTTTTTAGCCATATTGCGCCCCAAGGCGTTACCGTGATGACAGATATCACCCATTATTTAGATTTTATCCTGGTGCTCTATTTTGCTTTTGGCATTTCTTTTCAGGTTCCTATTATCACTTTTGTATTATGCCGCGTGGGTATCACTTCGGTTGCCGCCTTAAAAAAGCATCGGCCGTATATTATTGTTGGGGCTTTTGTCATTGGGATGCTACTCACCCCACCGGATGTGGTATCCCAAATATTATTAGCCATACCATTATTGGCCTTATTTGAAAGCGGATTATGGCTTACCCAGTGGCTCGCCCCAAAGCCGGCGCCAACTCCCTAGGCACCTCTTCCACACAGGGGGGATGTACTTCTGAACAAAACACAAAGTCCGTGCGTGAAAAATCTTTTACCCCAAATTGAAAGAGAATAAGCTTTCCTTTCATTAACGGTGACTCAATGCGCAAAGTAACGCCCATGGGCGCACAACTCGCATCTTGAGCAAATAATTGTTTCAATACCTGCGGATGTCTATCCAAGGCCTCTGCCATATTTACAGGTTTTGGCTTTAGTTCTTCATAAATTTGCAATTCATCGCTTGGCAAAACACATTTATCAATATTTTTCCTAAAACCAATAATATTGCAGGTATAATCTGTCTCTTGACTCGCATCCATAATAAGTGTTTTTGGTGCACCTTGAATTTCCACCCAACAGTCAGAATGCCCTAGACGGATGGTTGCCGCTCCCATCCCCGTCACTATCCCTTGCATAGCGCTTAAATAACCATTGAAATAAATCGTTCCTTTGACTTTAGTTGGGCTAAATCCAGCATCCATCACAAATTCAGCTGGCTCTGAAATCATCCTCGCATCCAAAATACCCTTACCACCTTGATTGCATAAGGTGTAACCAACCCTCATCTCTTGTCTGAGCGCATGTATCACAATTTCACCTTGATATTTCGTATTTTGGCCATATTTTTCAATAGCTATTACGGTGTCTGCATATCCTAAATGATATTCAGCACGGGGATATAGATGCAATTTTTCCAACAAGGAAGAAAAATAGGTTGCGCCATTTTCTTCATACCTTTTTTTGGTGGCGAGCGCTCGTTGAATGTCCTCTTCTCTAGGCGGTGGCTCAGGAAGTTTTAATTGCGTGCCAATAGACTCATAAGACATCACCGTCAAATCTGGGCAATCTAAATAATTGCTGCTGCTCCTAATGAATGGGAGCAAGCCCAATGGATATGACATCGCCAATAAATCATGTGGATGTAATGCGCCCAATAGTGCATGCGCCAGCTCATGGGTAATTGAACTTTCATCCTTGATAGTAATAGTGCAATGGTCAAAATCACTAGCGTCATTTATTGCCAACGCACTGGTTGTTGGCGGCAAAAAATCAGTATGCCCTGCCATAATTCCCAAACCATAATACCCCTTTTCTCCTACTTGAACATGTATTTGTGCCAAAGCCAATTCATCAGTATATTCAATGACCATATTGGCATGTCTTGCAAATTCAGCAGTTGCATTTTGAAAATGCTGTCTTATTTTTACAGGAACACCTGGCGCAAACCCTATCATAATCTTGGGCATCGTGTACTTTTGTTCACTATCAGGCGCCAATAATATACTTATAAGCGCTTGCAAGGACAATGGCTTGTCTGTGACGGCACTTTTTTGCGGTAAAAGGATCGTGCATTTCCCTATAGTAGCTTGGGAATGCTTTTCAAAAACGCTAGGGGTAACAACCGCGCCAAGCGCTATTAACACGCGGGCCATAGTATAATTTTCATTAACTGACAAAGCATATTCAAGCGGTGTTAATAAAGTCTCAGGACAAGACTCATTGATATTAAAGCCAGATATTACTAACTCTCTGATTAAATCCTGGCGTTCGGTGCGAATAATTGCCTGTAACAATTTATGCTTATTGTGCAAACCCGCCAGAAAATCTGCAATATCTATTACTGCACCAACACCAGGTATGCTTTCAGTCAATAAAACTATCTCTTCCTTACCCCACTTTACGGTCAGTTCCTGCATTGGCATAATTTCTCCAGAGATCTTCTGTTTGAAATGCAGGATTATAACTTGCTTCGGCCTTAAATAACATGTACTTTCTGAAAAATTCAGGATAATTCACTATTCGTGTATAGACACCTTTCCTTTTATAAAAATAGATCATCCAATGTAATTTGCTGATCAACCGCATGATGGTAAGGCCCTAATTCTCCTGCACCATAAGGACTAATAAGCGTTGTGAAAAGTGTTTTTTTAGTTTGGGTTGCCCCTTTGAAAATCCGTCGTTTTCTCTCTAATTGTTCCGCTAATTTTTTATCTATATGAAGTCGCTCCATCCGGAATTTCATTTCACATAAATTAATACAACGATCAGCACGCTCAATGACAAGGTCAATCTCTGCTTTTCCTTCCGGTTCAGATGAACCTTGCCAACCGCCTTCCTTAGTATTGACGGCACCCAACCCCAGCGCTTGTTTAATTTTTTGGATGTGACGCAAACATAAATTTTCAAAGGCATAACCCGCCCACACGGCATAACGTTGTGACTGTTGTTGCAAATGCCAGTAATTATTATCAATCCCTGAAAGTATTGGATTGCCAATCTCTTTTATCCACTGAAGATAAAACAAAGAATATTCATCCATAAGTCTATATTTCCCGCCGCGTTTTTTCTTTCCAACGTCAGGAATTTGCAAGATAATTCCAGATTCTTCAAGTTCACGAAGAATGCGCGTGGAGGTTCCTCCGGAAGACATGTTTGTTTCTTCTAAAATTTCCGTCAGAGTAAGGCCAAACCGATGCTTCGCAAGTTGCATGATAACTTCAACATGTTTTTCAGAATGTTCAAAAAGTGAGCGGTATAAAGGAAAAAATTCACGGAATAAAAGCCCTTGTGGTGAAAAGCAAAGCTCTTGAATCGCTTGAGCTGGTGAAACACCGATGGGAACAGCTTTCAAATATTGTGCTACGCCACCTAATGCCATATACAGCTCAGCTACCTGTTCACGTGCGAGGTTGATACCTCTATCAGATAAAAACTGTTCCGTTTGACTTAATGTAAAAGGGTGCAAATGTAATTTTGCGGTTAAACGACCATGCAATCCACCTTTATTTTGAATAATGTATTTGATCATCCATGATGCAATCGAACCGCAAAGTACAACAATGATATTAGGCATTGTTGCCAAATGTTGATTCCAACTATATTCAAGTGCTTTAAGAAATTGCGTGCGTTTTGCAAGCCAAGGAACTTCGTCAAAAAAAAGAATAATACGTTGATTTTTAACAATGGGTTTGATGGAATCAACCAAGCGCTTGAATGCTTCTCGCCAATTTTCAGGTGCTCTTTTATTGGCTAATGAATTGAAAATTGAGGATAGTTCATCATGAAAGTTGGCAAGTTGTTCGTTTTCATGGGCATCTTGAACCCCTGTAAATTGAATATACACTCCTTTATTACGATAAAATTCACGTATAAGATGGGTTTTTCCAATTCGACGACGACCATATACTGCAATAAGTTGCGCTTCTTTTGAATGCAGCAGCTTTTCCAGAATTCTGGATTCTGGCGCACGACCTGAAATTGACACTGACATTGGCGAAACCCCCATAAAAATCAAAGATATCGCTCAAATATAGCAAAAAATTAGCGATAACTCAAGTATTAGGTAAGATTTCGCCAAATATGGGGAGTATCACCTATGATCCCGCACCATAATCTCTGCCGCATTCACTAACACGTCCACAATGCCGGCTTCTAGAGCTGAATGTCCGGCTTCTCTGACAATATGCAATTCGCTATTGTTCCAGGCTTTATGCAGGGCATACGCATTCTCCAACGCGCAAACCATATCATAGCGGCCATGCACAATGATGCCCGGAATATTCTCGAGTTTATGGGCATCACGCAAAATTTGTGTATCACTAATAAAACAAGTATTCATAAAATAATGGGTTTCAATCAAGGCTAAATTCATGGCAGCATGCGGATTCATAAATCTTTCCAGCACGGCTTTGCAAGGGATTAAGGTTGCACATTGCCCTTCCCATTGTGACCAATGTTTCGCAGCGTTCATCCGTGCAACTTCATCATCCCCACTGAGCAATTTATAATACGCCTTGATGAGATTATTACGCTCCTCAAGCGGGATGGGCGCAATAAATTCTTCCCAATAATCAGGAAAAATTAAATTGGCCCCGGCTTGATAAAGCCATTGATAATCTTGCTTACGATTTAAAAATACCCCCCGCAAAATCATTCCCATGACGCGCGCAGGATATTGCTGCGCATAAACAAGGCTTAACGTCGCCCCCCAGGAGCCACCAAATAAAATCCAACGGTCAATTCCTAAAAAAATCCGGATGGCTTCCATATCACTGACTAAAGCAGCAGTATTGTTCTTATCTAAATTACCAAAAGACGCAGGAGTTGAGCGACCACACCCACGTTGGTCAAATAAAACAATGCGGTAATATTGCGGATCAAAATAGCGTCTGTCATCTAAGGTACATCCGGCGCCAGGGCCGCCATGTACAAATACAATAGGGATCCCTTTAGGATCACCACATTCTTCCACATAAATTTTATGAGGGGAGTCAACATCCAACGTATGCTGTGCATAAGGCTTAATGGGCGGGAACAACACTTTCATAAATAATCCTTTTTTACTCAAGTATCCAATGGATAATCACTTACAGTGGATTTGGATATATCCTCTATCTAGGTTTTGCACGGGTATGAGACACTTATATCGTCAATCTCCAACCGACTACATTCGGATTAGCCCGGGACCCCTCCCGGGCTTTTTTTTAGCTTATCTCAGTATAATCTAACCTTCCGTACGCGAAGTACGCTTACGTTCATGCTCCTTGAGGAATTTTTTACGAATACGCAAAGCGTTCGGCGTAATCTCTACTAATTCATCATCCTCAATAAATTCCAGCGCTTGCTCTAAAGATTGTTTGATATGCGGGGTCAAAACGATATTTTCATCGGTACCTGACGCCCGCACGTTAGTTAACTGCTTACCTTTAATTACGTTAACCACCAAATCATTATCACGGGAATGAATACCCACCACCATGCCTTCATAGACTTCTGTTTGTGGACCAATTAATAATCTGCCACGGGCTTGTAAACCCCACAAGGAATAACCCGTTGCTTTACCTGCAGCGTTAGAAATCATAACGCCTTGTAAACGTTGGCCCATGGTACCCGGTTTATAGGGCCCATAATGATCAAACACATGGGTTGCAATACCCGAACCGGAGGTCAAGGTAAGAAAAAGGGAGTGAAAACCAATCAAACCACGGGAAGGAATAACATAATCTAAACGCAAACGACCTTGACCATCAGGGATCATATCCTGCAATTGGCCACGTCTACCGCCTAATTGCTCCATGATAGAACCTTGATCTTTTTCTTCAATATCAATCGTTAAAATTTCATAAGGCTCTAAAATTTCATCATTTTCTCGATGCAAAATCACTTCGGGCCGAGAAACGGCGAGTTCATAGCCTTCACGCCGCATCGTTTCAATTAAAATGGAAAGATGGAGTTCTCCCCGTCCGGAAACCCGTAATTTATCGGGATCTTCTGTATCTTCAACCCGCAGTGCCACATTATGCAGGCATTCTCGATATAAGCGTTCCCGTAATTGGCGACTGGTGACAAATTTTCCATCTTGTCCTGCCAAGGGTGAAGTATTGACTTGAAAAGTCATGCTAATGGTGGGCTCATCAACGGTGAGCGCAGGTAGTGCCTCCACATTATTTTTATCACAAATGGTATCAGAAATGGCGAGTGGATCTATGCCACTAATAGCCACAATATCTCCCGCACTGGCTTGTGGTTGCTCAATGCGCTCCAATCCCATATAGCCGAGGATTTGTAATACTTTGCCGGGTCGCGTTTTACCTTGACTGTCAATAACGGTAACTTGCGTATTGGTGCTAATGGTCCCACGCTTTACTAAGCCAATCCCAATCGTTCCCACATAACTAGAATAATCCAAAGAACTGATTTGCATCTGGAAGGGGCCGTTCACATCACAAACCGGTGGGCGCACATAGGTTGCAATCGCTTCAAATAAAGGCGTCATGTCTTCACCCGGTTGCTCTAAATCGCGTGTTGCCGTGCCTAATAATGCAGAGGTATACACGACAGGGAAATCGAGTTGCTCTTCTGTGGCGCCGAGCTTATCAAATAAATCAAACACTTGATCCACTACCCAAGATGGCCGGCTGCCAGGTCTATCGATTTTATTGACCACGACAATCGGGTGCAATCCTTGGGCAAAAGCTTTTTGTGTCACAAAACGGGTTTGTGGCATCGGACCATCTACTGCATCCACTAAGAGCAATACGGCATCAACCATGGATAAAATGCGTTCGACTTCTCCACCAAAATCCGCATGACCCGGGGTATCCACCACATTGATGCGATAATCGCGCCATTTGAGCGCCGTATTTTTGGCTAGAATGGTGATCCCACGCTCTTTTTCTAAATCGTTCGAGTCCATGACACAAGTCTCATAAGCGACCCGGGAATCCAGTGTGCCGGATTGTTGGAGTAGCTTATCAACCAAGGTTGTCTTGCCATGGTCAACGTGAGCGATAATCGCGATATTTCTTAGCTGCATGATTCACCTGAAAAAAATAAAATGATTTTACCACTGTTAGCGCCCAAAGTGGCGGTTAAATATGGCGCGTATCTACACCTAAGTAATTTAGCTCATCAGACTTGTGCCGATACAAAGGCTGGGCCAGACTAAAAGAAGAGGGGGAGTATTTATGCGATCACTGATATTACACCCAACGCCTGCGGCCCAATGGCAAGCTATCGTACATGAAGCACAGGAGTCTTGTGCCATTTACCTCAAGGAAGATCTGGAATCCTATCTTGTTTTTCTGTTGATGCGCTCAACCACTTCAACCGCCATTGCATCCAGTGTATTAGGTCTTGATTTCTTAGAGGGCGTTCAAAGAATAGGCACCTCGCGTCACGCTTTGCTGCAAGAGGTGGGCGATCAATGTTTACTCACTGCGGGGCTTTTTCCAGAACGGGCTGCCAGAAAGCGTGTAAAACTCAGTTATTTTGTCCGACTAGGCCAAACTGCATATGGGACGTTATCCAATGAATTATTTATACAGCTTTGCCATGAATTTCCAAGATTAATGGATGTGCTACAAGCCACGCGAGAAACACCCGCCGCCCTTACCTTATTGCAAACCTTAGAGTTGTGGGTTGAAACAAGAAGTCAGCTGGCATGGAAAAGATTACATGCAGCAACCAACGGCACTATTGTTATCAATGATCAAGACAAGTCAGTTCACTAATATTTATAATTAGTTTATAATGCCCCACCTATTTTGATTAAATAATTAAAGAGTCCTGTCATGCAACGAAAAGCCCTCGCCCTGATTTCTGGCGGTTTAGATTCCATGTTGGCGGCAAAATGTATGCTCGAACAAGGCATTCATGTGGAAGGCATTAATTTTTTCACCGGTTTTTGTGTGGAAGGCCATACCCATGCCCTGCGCAGTAAAGACAAAGCAAAGCAAAAACGCAATAATGCCTTATGGGTTGCTGAGCAATTGGGCATTCAATTACATATTATTGATATTGTCGATGAATACAAAAGCGTGGTCCTCAATCCCCGCTTTGGTTATGGTGCGCATTTAAATCCTTGCTTAGATTGCAAAATCTTCATGATTCGTAAAGCCAATGATTGGATTAAAGAACATCATTTTGATTTTATTGTGACCGGTGAAGTGATAGGCCAACGGCCTAAATCACAGAAAAAATCCACCATGCCGATAATCGCGCAACATTCCGGCGCCACGGATCGCTTAGTGAGACCTTTGTGTGCCCAATTCTTACCCCCCACTTTACCCGAGAGAGAAGGCTGGATCCAAAGAGATAAACTACTGGGCTTTACCGGACGTTCTCGTAAAGGGCAAATCGCTTTGGCAAAAACTTTTCAGTTTGAGGATTACGCACAACCTGCGGGTGGCTGCTGTTTTTTGACCAATGAAAACTATAGCGCAAAATTAGCAGATCTGTGGCAAAGCCAAGGAGCGCGGTCCTATGAACTGGATGATATCATGCTCTTAAAAGTGGGCCGACATTTACGGCCCGCACCCCACTTTAAGCTTATTATTGGCCGTGAAAAAGGTGAGAACCAATATCTGCAAGGTTATCGCAAAGAATTTGATTCCATGATGCCTGCCACGCATATGGGCCCCTTAGTATTAATGGATGGTCAAAATTTAACCCCGCAGGATTATCATTTAGCCGCACAAATTTTGGGACGTTATTGTAATTGCTTACCGGATGAAAGCTTTACCGCAGAATTGCGTTTTAAAGATGGCACCTTACAAGCTTTAACCGTAAACCCTTTTGATAAAACGGATATTTTACCACAATGGTATATTGAGAAAGGAAATCGCCTATGAGTGAACATTTATTAGATGTTAAGCGTTTGCTCTGTCCCATGCCCGTGATTAAACTGCAAAATCTGATGAATACTTTACCAACGGGTGCACTGGTCCATGTTATTTGCACAGATCCAGGCACTCATCATGATATCCCTGCGTGGTGTAGGATGCGTGGTCATTCCATCTTATCCATTGAAGAAAAAGAAGAGGAAATTCATTTTATGGTAAGGAAAGAACATGTTAATTCCCAAAGAGATAAAATTTGTTGATTTGCGTTTTACCGATACCGTTGGTAAAGAACAACATATCACGGTACCGGCCGAGATGGTCACCGCAGAATTTTTCCAACATGGAAAAACATTTGATGGTTCTTCCATTGCCGGCTGGAGAGAAATTCATGAATCCGACATGATTTTGTCCCCCGTTCCGGATACTGCTGTGCTAGATCCCTTTTGCTTAATCCCTACCTGGTTATTACGTTGCAATATCGTCGATCCGCTTACCATGCAAAGTTATAGCCGTTGCCCACGCGCGGTTGCCATGCGTGCACAAGATTTTTTACAATCCACCGGTATTGCAGATTGTGCTTATTTTGGTCCTGAACCTGAATTTTTCATCTTCAATAGTGTGCGCTGGGAAATGAACATGACGCATGCTTTTTATCAGCTAGCGGCCAATGATGATTCCTCTCAAGATTTGCGTTCTGCCATATGTCAAACACTGGAAAAGATGGGGCTGGTAGTTGAAGCGCATCATCATGAAGCGGCCACTCACAATCAAAATGAAATTTGCACCCAATTTCGTAATTTATTGCGCAAAGCGGATGAAATACAAATGCTTAAATATGTGGTACATAATGTTGCCCATAGGTATGGTAAAACAGCAACATTTATGCCAAAACCCATGGTGGGAAATCATGGCAGTGGCATGCATTGTCATCAATCATTATTTAAAAATAAGCAAAATATTTTTAGTGGCGATAAATACCATGGGTTATCGGATATCGCCTTGTATTATATGGGGGGTATTTTAAAACATGCCAAAGCCCTCAATGCCTTCACCAATGCTACTACCAATAGTTATAAGCGGTTGGTCCCTGGTTTTGAAGCACCCGTCCATTTAACGTATTCTGCCCACAACCGCGCTGCAGCCATTCGCATTCCGTTCACCCATTCCCCTCAAGGCAAACGTATTGAGGTGCGCTTTCCCGATGGTGCCACCAATCCTTATTTGGCTTTTGCTGCAATGTTGATGGCTGGCATAGATGGCATTATGCATAAAATTCATCCCGGTGCGCCACTAGAAAATGTAGGCAGCATGGCTGAAAATTTAAATGAAGCGCTGACAGCACTGCAAATGGATTGTGATTTTCTTAAAATGGGCGGGGTATTTTCTGATGATTTAATTGATGGTTATATTCAATTAAAAATGCAAGAAGTCAAACGCTTACAAATGATCCCCCATCCTGTAGAATTTGAACTTTATTATAATTTATAAAAAAGTTTTTCGAGGATAAGATACTTGACCGGTTTTCGCATTGTAAACAATTTTTTCGTTACTACCACGATATAAATAAACGCAGGTATCATTACCCGTGGCTTTAGCACAAAAATCTCCTTGCGTGCACTGCCCTTGTGCATTCGCAGGAACAACACTCACCATAGAAGCTTGTGGAATGTTTGCCATAATTTGACAGCATGCATTATTATCCATTACATCGTTATCATGGATATCCGCCCTATTGAAGGTACTACCAATTGCTTCAACAATAGTACTAGAGGAATGCTTATGGAAATTTAAATAATGTGCTAATAGTAACACTGCGATTATTCCCAGCACAACAACCATCAGGCTTTTAATTTTTAACGCGTTCATAAAACTCATTCTTTGGAAGACATAAATTATATTATAGGTAAAGTTCTTTAGTTTTTCCTACCCCGCCCGATAAGAATACTAGTGTAGTAAACAGTAAAGGTGCGTCAATGAAAAATAGACTCACGGCGATGACAAGTAGGATGTCACCCGTCGTAACTCTGCTAGGGATTGGCGCTTTGGCTCTCTGTGCGTTTCCAAAAGTTAGCTTTGGGGCCACTTTCGTTTTACCCGCTAATGGCAACATTATCGGTAATATTCAATATACCACCGTACGTCCTGGGGATACTTTATCCACTTTAGGTCGACGCTATGATATGGGTGGTTATGAGATGGTAGAAGCCAATCCCGGTGTGAGCTATACCACGCCCAGACCTGGCACTTCCATTACCGTTCCTTCGCGGTTCGTATTGCCCGATGCCCCGAGAAAAGGAATAGTCGTTAATTTGGCAGAAATGAGACTCTATTACTATCACCCCGATGGTGTGCATGTTTCCACCTTTCCCGTAGGCGTTGGTCAACAAGGCTGGAATACGCCTTTAGGCAACACCCAAGTGGTGCGCAAGCGCGAACATCCAACGTGGGTGGTACCGGATTCTATTATGGAAAACCACATTGCCCATGGAGAACCTATTCCCAAGGTACATCCGCCAGGGCCGGAAAACCCCTTGGGCGATCATGCGTTAAGTCTAGGTTTTGCCAATATTGTCATACATGGCACCCCTTATCCTAAAGGCGTTGGCGTGCGAGCCAGCCATGGTTGCATCCGGATGTTACCTGAAGATGTCGCCACGCTTTACCATATGGTCAAAATAGGCACGCCCGTTGCGATTATTCATCAATCTAATAAAATTGGACGATTAGATAATAAGCTTTATCTAGAAACACATGTCCCCATTGCTGATAGTATTTACAGCGAACAAAAGGACATCAGTTCTATGATTAGCAAAGCAACCGGTGAAGGACATAAATATCAAATTCAATGGCAAGAAATTGAACGAATTAAACATCGTGCCAGTGGATATCCTCAACCCATTGGTTCTGTGTTTTAGGTGCTTTTGGAATGCATCTGTTCAACAATTTGATCAATCCGTTGATTGGCCTGCTCTGCTTGCTCAAGGGCCAATCGACAGGTTTGAGGTGATGCACAGCCCACTAAAAGCCCACCTATCAATCCCAACACGATTTTTTTAAATATCTGCATAGACTACCCCTTTTATTTGTGCCAAGATTGGCGCATGTTTTCAATTATCTTATACCAACCTGAAATCCCACCGAATACAGGCAATATTATTCGTTTATGTGCCAATACGCAGTGCCAGCTTCATCTTATTCAACCTTTAGGATTTGTGTTAGATGATAAACATTTGCGCAGGGCGGGGTTAGATTATCATGCTTTAACCCAAATACAAATTCATGATAATTTAGCGCAATGTTTAGTTTCTTTGAATGCTTCACGTGTATTTGCACTCAGTGCAAAAGGTAAAACGCTTTTTACCACGCCCCGCTTTGAACCGAATGACGCTTTTTTGTTTGGTCCTGAAACGCGCGGTCTCTCACCCGATATTCTTGACGGCTTTGCGCCGCACAGACAACTGCGCTTGCCGCAACATACCCAAAACCGTAGCTTAAATCTCTCCAATGCGGTTGCTGTCATGGTTTATGAGGCTTGGCGCCAAAATGATTTTTCTTAAAACTCGCTGTCAGGGATGGTGCGCGTCAGAAGATTTTTGACCGCTTGCGATGCGGGTAAAGATTCATAAAGCACCGCATACACTTGTTGGCAGATAGGCATTTCAATGGCCATTTTTGCACCAAGTAGCATTATCTTTTTGGCATTATCTTTACCTTCAATAACTTTACTCACCCGCGCTTGCGCTTCATCTACAGACAAGCCTTCGCCTAAAGCTAAACCAAAACGCCGATTGCGTGATTGATTATCCGTGCAGGTTAAAATCATATCGCCCACGCCAGAAAGTCCCATGAAAGTAATGGGTTGCGCGCCCAATGCCGCTCCCAAACGGCTCAGCTCTGCCAAACCACGGGTAATTAAAGCAGCGCGGGCATTAGCCCCAAAACCTAATCCATCCGACATCCCCACCGCAATGGCTAAAACATTTTTAACCACGCCTCCCAATTGCACCCCAATAATGTCTGATGATAAATAGGCGCGAAAAACATCGCTATAAAATGCCTGCACCAAATCATTACCAAAGGCGGGATTATTACTGGCAATAGTGACGGCCGTTGGTAAGTTTTGCATGACCTCAGCAGCAAAGCTGGGGCCAGAAAGCACTGCTAACGGTAGATTGGGGTAAGTGTGTTCACACAATTCATGCAAAAAGGCGCCTTGCGCGGACAACCCTTTGGTACCCCATACTATGCGTGTTTTAGCGGTAACATAGGGCTTAATCCTGTCAAGCGTTTCTTGAAAAGCAAAACTTGGCACCGCTATCAAGACAATGGCATCATCACGCACTGCAAAGGCCTTGGCTAAATCTGTTGCTGGCGCATGATGCCCCCACATCGTAACCGCGTGTTGCTGCCTGGCTAAGTGCGTTGCCAACGCAACGCCCCAAGCACCGGTGCCAAGCACTATAAAATGTTGCGACGTTAAGCCTGTGCTCATTGACGCGTAGCCTGTTCCTCTTGTTTTTGTGGATTTTTCTTTTGGTGCTCTAAGTGTTGTAAATAGAGCGCATCAAAGTTAACCGGCGCTAACAGCAATTGCGGGAATCCGCCACGCACGACGATATCAGAAATGGTTTCACGTGCATAAGGATACAAAATATTGGGGCACATACTACCCAAGGCATGTGACAATTGTTCTGCGGGGAATTTGCTCAGGGTAAAAATACCTGCTTGATGCACTTCTATTAAGAAGGCAACTTTTTCGCCCATTTTTACCGTAACGGTCAGATGTAGCACCACTTCATAAATCGACTCTTCTAAACGATTAGTCTTGGTTTGTAAATCTACATTAACCTCAGGTTTCCATTCTTCTCTGAAAATTTCAGGGGCATGGGGCGCTTCAAAAGAAACGTCTTTGACATAAATGCGTTGAATGGTAAAGGCAGGGCCTTCGTGTGTATTGTCCATGAGTGTCTCCAGATGATGTTAGAAAAACGTTATTTTTTAGCAACCGGCATATTCTGCGTTTGCCATGCTTCCATGCCGCCGGTTAAATAATATAGAGAAGTAAAACCATTTTTAGCTAAAGTCTTAGCCATTTTAGGGGCACTAAAGCCTTTCGCACACACTAAAATCACTGGCTTTGTCTTGTATTTTTGTAAAGGTGCATAATCATTGCCAAAATCTTCTTCCGGTAAATTAATGGCGCCCAGAATATGGCCTTGTATAAAGGATGCTTTAGCGCGAATATCCACCACCACGGCACTGGAATGATTTAGCATTCCAACCAGCTCTAAGGGGCCAACACTGGGGACGCCATGTGCACTGTGCCACCATTCATTCACCAGAAATAAAATCGCAACCATAATGAAAGCGGTCGTTAATATCCAATGTTGCATGAAAAATATTAAAAACGGATCCATAGATACACACCTTTATTCGTCCGCTAAAAACGAGCATTATACACACAATCCAGTTAACGAGGGGACCCTCAAATGACAAAATCTAAACCAGTTGTTCTACTTATTCTTGATGGGTGGGGATCCCGTGAAGAAAAAACCGGAAATGCTATCGCTTGCGCCAATACGCCAACCTGGGATACCTTAATGGCACATAACCCACATACCCTCATTTCAGGATCTGGTGAGGATGTCGGGTTACCCCATGGTCAAATGGGCAACTCTGAAGTTGGTCATTTGACATTGGGTGCGGGGCGCGTGATCTTTCAAGATCTCGGCCGGATTAACCATGCGATTCAGACCGGGGAATTTTTGCAAAACCCCATACTCCAACAAGCTTTTACCCGCGCAAAACAAACCCATAAAGCCGTGCATATTATGGGCTTGCTGTCACCCGGCGGCGTGCATAGCCATGAAGAACATATTCTGGCTTGTTTAAAAATGGCACAGAATGCTGCACTGGAAAATATTCATCTGCATGCTTTTTTAGATGGCCGTGATACCCCTCCACAAAGTGCGCGTGCCTCCTTAGAGAAAATACCGCCTGATGTACTGGCCTCTGTCAGTGGCCGTTATTTTGCGATGGACAGAGATATGCGCTGGGATCGCGTAAAATGTGCATATGATGCAATCTGTCATGGTCAATCTGCATTTACGGCGCATAATGGAATGGAAGCATTGCAAAATGCTTATGCACGCCATGAAACCGATGAATTTGTTAAACCCACCTGTATCTTAAAAGCAGGGCAACCCGTCAAAATACAGCCTGGGGATATTATTATTTATATGAATTTTCGTTCCGATCGGGCGCGCGCATTAACGAGTGCTTTTATTCAAAAAGATTTTAAAGGCTTTGACCGCGGGGAAAATCCATCCCTCGGTGAGTTTGTCAGCCTCACGGAGTATGATAAAAATCTTCCGACCGCAATCGCATTTTTGCCACAAACCCATCACAATGTCCTGGGAGAATATTTGCAAAATAACCATTTAACTCAGTTACATATCGCAGAGACTGAAAAATATGCTCACGTGACATTCTTTTTTAATGGTGGTTTGGAAAAACCCTATAAAGGTGAAGAACGCATTCTTATCCCTTCGCCTAAAGTCGCTACGTATGATCTGCAACCCCAAATGCATGCCCCTGAATTAACGGATGCATTGGTAGATAAAATTCTCCATGGCAATTTTGATTTTATTATTTGTAATTATGCCAATGCAGATATGGTGGGACATACCGGTAATTTTGCCGCAACGGTGAAGGCCATTGAATGTCTAGATCTTTGTTTAAAAAGAATCCTGGCAGCACTCAACACCGTGGGCGGTTCTGCCTTAATTACCGCAGATCATGGCAATGCCGAATGCATGATAGACTCGCTCACCCAGGAGAAGCATACCGCACATACTACTTCATTGGTACCTTTAGTCTATGTTGGGCCTAAAAAGCTGACGCTGGCACCCGTGGGTGGCAAGCTTTCTGATATTGCACCCACCGTGTTAGATTTAATGGGGTTAGCGCAACCGCCGGAGATGACGGGCCATTCGTTATGCATAAAATAATAGTATGCTTCGCGGTAGGTCTTTTTTTTAGCCATGGTCTGGTTGCCTTGGAGGATGCGGCGCAATTAAAAGAGACGTTAATGCAAGTACAGACGCAAATTCAACGTTTAGAGAAGACTATTTACCATAGCCATGGTAAAGAAAAGAATTTAAGCCACCAACTGGCAGAAGCGGAAAAAGAATTAGGTAACCGCGCCGAGCAATTACGGTTATTGCAGCAAAAAATGGCAGCGCAACAACAATCCATACAGGCATTGCAAAAAGATGCTGCGAACCTTGAAGGCTTACATGCCTCACAAATTGCTGCGTTACAAAAACTCATCCAGGTAACCTTTCA
>JABDCK010000010.1 GCA_013288185.1 Gammaproteobacteria bacterium | reverse complement strand
AATCTCGCTGAATATCCTTTTCTTGTTGTTCGGTAGTAAAATGATAATCACCATCTAGTTCAATAGCTATTTTTGGAAAATTTGCATAAAAATCTAAAATATATGGTCCAATCGGTTTTTGTCGATAAAATTGAACATTTAGTATTTGCTTGCGTTTAAGCTTGTTCCACAAAATAAGCTCACATTTTGTCATTTCTTTGCGTAATTCACGCGCATAGAATTTCAACTTTCTGTTGTATTTCAATATCATTCTGACATCCTTTGCATGAATTTTAATTTAAAATTCATATAAATTAAAGCCCAGATGTTAGTCTTGATAAAATTATGCATCAATGCATGCGATATTTCTTGCCAACTCTGCACAATGCAGTAATAATGCTTGCCATTATGTCGTTAATTGAAATTTTAATTGCAGCAATTATTTTTATGATGGTGATGTTAGGTGCGCAATATGCTTCTTTGCAAGCGCTTCATGTCACAAATGACGCTTGCAGGCAAACCCAAGAATGGTTACAGTTTAATTGAGCTATTAATAGCTATGGCGCTGGGCGTAATAATAACGGGTGCGGTTTTACAATCTTTTTTGGCCATTAAGCAGGCTTTTTTGCTGCAGCAAGGTATGGCAAGAATGCAAGAAAACGCACGGATTATTAGTATTCTGTTGGGGGATGCCATTATTAATAGTGGAAATGCTGGTTGTAATGCCTTTAGTTCTGAAATGGTGTTAACAATTACAAAGGGAATTAATGCCGAGCATTATGGATTGGAGTTATCGCAGCCTATTAAGAGCATGCGTATGCAAACCTTTAAAAATAATCCGTTAATTGCTAAATCTGCCATCCAAAAAATTGTGCCAAATAGTGATATCTTATGGATAAAAACTATCAAACCTCACGTTTTTTCAAAAAATGAAATGGGTAAAATAGTCACCATTTCAGATTGTCTGCAAATTGACGTGTTCTGGAGTAACACGGAGCCCATTCCCTTAAATAAATATTACGGAATTTTTTCTTCTACCTTATTTTACGTTGGCAAAACGCGACGTGGTGTTAATGCTTTGTATAGTACGGATTTAAATGGTAGAACGCTGGAGTTGGTGGAAGGGGTTGAATGCTTAAAATTTAATTACATTTTTAAACCAGATAATACGGTTGAGCGCGTTAAGCTTAGCGCTTTGCTTTCAGCACCCTTTGTTCAACCTAAATGGTGGCACTATGAATGGTCAACAAGGTAGTGCGTTAATTGTGGTGTTAATATTATGCACCGCGCTGATGCTGATTTCTCAGGTGATGCTCAATACGGCATTTTTACAATTAAAAATGGTGCAGCATTACGCGGCACAAAAGCGCATTTATCATAAGGCTTTGGAAGAACTTATTCAATTAGAAAAGCAATTAGAGAATCATCCGCACGTTTTATCACCCGCCATCAAATTTATACAATTTGTGCCGGATACTGTAGCAGAAAATGAATCAGATGGAACGGATTATTATCGTATTGAAGTAAAGTGTCAGCAAGAAGATGGTTCGCAAATTCAGCTTATTTCTACGTATGCTATTCGACATGAAATACCCTATGATGCTTTTACAGGGCAAAAAGTTTTCCCGCAAAATAGTTTGCATCGCTTAGGCAGAAGAACGCTCACAAAAAGTCATATTAACTCATAAAATCCACGGTCCGAAAAGCATCCGGTTGTGTAATTTCATTCGTTTGTAATGTTTGAAATACCCGCATAAATTCAATGGTTAATTTATGATCTCTCGCAAAATGAATCAAGGGTAGGGCACAATCATGAGATTCTCTGACTTTTATAGAAGCCGTAAGAAAGGTAGGAATAATGGGTAACCCTTCACTTAGGAGCTCATCAACCAGTTTTTTGGGGATGGTAGCGCTAGGTTGATATTGATTGACGACTACACCTTCTACACGTAACTTTGCGTTGTAATGGTCCCGAATATCACTCACCCCCCGGAATAAATGATAAATGGCGTTACGCGAGAATAAGTCACAGTCAAACGGAATCAAGCAGGTATCAGTAGCAATTAAGGCAGATTGCGTAAAAAAGTTCATAGAGGGCGGCGTATCAATGAAAACATTATCAAAAGGGCCAATTTTATCTAACAAACACCGCAGTTTATAAAGCTTGTGGCGATTTTCTAATTTTGTAAGCGAGTCTTCTAAACTGGGAGAGGCGGGAATAATAAATAAATTTTTAAACGGCGTTTGATGAACAAATTGTTTGGCAGTGTTGGCATTGAATGTAAACTGTAATACTTGATCAAAATAATCCGCAATGGTAGGCGTGAATGTTGCGGCATTACGGCCCAATAAGTATTGCGAAGAGTTGGATTGTGGGTCAAGATCAATAACGAGCGTGCGCAGGCCTTTATCAGCACTAATGGCGGCTAAATTACAGGTAATGGTAGATTTTCCTACCCCCCCTTTTTGATTAAAAATGACCCTACGCATGACTGGCCTCCGAGCGAATAAGTTAAATAACATACATACGTGGCTATCATCTTTCATGATGCCATATTTTATTAATGATAGCAGCACTCAGTCACTTAAATAATGATATACTACGTTTGCTCAAATTTTAGGTGAAACGCATGATAGAAATTTCAGTTAAGAGACTTCCTCTTGAAGCAGTGGTGATTCATTTTGCGGGAGATTCTGGCGATGGGGTCCAGGTTGCTGGCACGCAATTTACCCAATCTTGCGCCACCCTGGGCAATGATGTGCGTACTTTTCCGGATTTCCCCGCAGAAATTAGAGCACCTGCAGGTACCTTACCTGGTGTTTCAGGTTTTCAACTAAGTTTTTCTCAGCACCATATCCATACCGCGGGTGATCGTTATGATGTATTAGTGGCGATGAATCCGGCAGCACTGAAAGTCACCGTAAAAAATTTAATCCCGGGTGGTATTTTAATTATTGATGAAGATAAATTCACCCCTAAAGATTTTAAAAAAGCAGGAATAACGGAAAACCCTTTAGAAAGTACGGAGCTTGATGAATTTAGAGTTATCCGCTTACCCATGACGTCTTTGACGCTCAAAGCATTAGAAACGATTAATATTTCAAAGTCTGCAGCGCGCAAATGTAAAAATATGTTTGCCTTAGGCGTTGTGTATTGGCTATATGATAGACCATTTGAAGCAACCAAAGAATGGATTAAGGAGCGCTTTAAAGAACAAGCAGATGTGATTGAGGCCAATATAGTTGCGTTACGCACGGGTTATCATTATGCGATTACCACAGAATTATTTGCCGAGCATTATACGGTAGCAGCGGCACAATTGCCCAAAGGAGAATATCGGCAAATCACGGGCAATCAAGCCTTGGCGTGGGGTTGCGTTGCTAGCGCGCATCAAAGCAAACAAGATTTATTAGTTTGTGGTTATCCGATTACACCGGCTTCAGATATTTTGCATACCTTGGCCAAGTATGCCCACTTTGGTATCAAAACTTTTCAAGCAGAAGATGAAATTGCTGCGATGGGTGCTGCTATTGGTGCAGCTTATGGTGGTAAGCTGGCTTTAACCACCACCAGTGGCCCAGGCATGGATTTAAAAGCGGAAGCGATGGGGTTAGCTGTCATGACGGAGTTGCCGCTGGTTATTGTGGATGTGCAACGCGCAGGCCCATCCACGGGTATGCCCACCAAGGTAGAACAATCAGATTTATTAACCGCGATGTATGGACGGCATGGGGAATGTCCCATTCCTATTTTAGCAGCAAGTAGTCCTAGTGATTGTTTTTACAGAGTCATAGAAGCATTTCGTCTTGCCATCAAATATATGACACCGGTGATTTTATTAAGTGATGCGTATTTAGCCAATAGCGCAGAGCCTTGGAAAATTCCTCATACGGATGAACTGCCAGAATTTTCACCAGAATATGCTGTGCAGTCTGAAGACTTTTTACCTTATCGCCGCAACGAGACTTTATCACGCCCGTGGGCTATTCCTGGTACGCCGGGCTTAGCGCATCGGATTGGCGGTTTAGAAAAAGAACATGAAACCGGGAATATTAGTTATGATGCGGCCAATCATCAAAAAATGGTAAATCTGCGTGCCGCAAAGATTCAAGGCATTGAAAATGATTTGCCGCCTTTGGAAATCCTGGGTGATAAGGAAGGGGATGTGCTGGTCATTGGCTGGGGCAGTACGTATGGTGCGATTCGTACGGTGGTTGAGCAGTTACAACAGCAATCATGTAAAATTAGTGCCGTGCATTTGCGTTATCTGTTCCCATTCCAAAAAGAGCTGGGTGATACGTTAAAAAAATTCAAACAAGTGTTAGTGGTAGAATTAAATACCGGACAGCTTTGTCAATTATTGCGCGCACGCTTTTTGGTGGATGCCAAAGGCATTAATAAAGTTGCAGGTAAGCCATTTGGCGTTAGGGAGTTAAGAGAAAAGATAATGCCGTATTTGGAGAAACCATAAATGGAATCATTTGCCAGTGATCAAGAAGTCCGATGGTGCCCAGGTTGTGGGGATTATGCCATTTTAGCCAGTGTGCAAAAAGTATTACCGGAGTTAGGTATTGAACGCGAAAATACCGTTTTTATCTCCGGCATTGGTTGTTCCAGCCGTTTTCCGTATTATTTAAATACCTATGGCTTTCATACCATTCATGGCCGTGCGCCCACCATTGCTACCGGCTTAAAAATAGCCCGGCCTGATTTATCGGTTTGGGTGGTAACGGGAGATGGGGATGGCTTAAGTATTGGCGCAAGTCATTTGCTGCATTTAATGCGCCGGAATCTTAATATTACGGTACTATTATTTAATAATCGTATTTATGGCTTAACCAAGGGCCAATATTCTCCTACCTCTGAAAAGGGTAAAAAAACCAAAACTACGCCACAAGGATCAATAGATCAACCCTTTAGCCCGGTGAGTTTGGCTTTGGCTGCAGGGTGCAGTTTTGTTGCCAGAGGCATTGATGTAGATTCCAAAGGCTTGCAGTGGATATTAAAAGCTGCTGCTGCGCATAACGGCACCTCTTTTGTAGAAATTTATCAAAATTGTAATGTTTTTAATGATGGCGCCTTTGCGCAAATCAGTGACCGCGGCTTACGTGCGCAAAGAACGGTGACTTTGCATCCTGGCAAACCGTTAATTTATGGTCAAAATAATGACAGTGGTTTAGTGTATAACGGTCACGGGTTTGAAAGTATATCCTTGGCAACGCCAGAGGATATGGCTAAGGTTCATGTGCATCAAAATACAGATTCTATTGCAATGGCAACTTTATTAAATGAACTCCCGTTCCCAGAATTCCCTGTTCCCATCGGGATTTTCAGAGCCGTAGCAAGACCTACCTATGAAGAAGAACTCAGTGCGCAAATTCATAAAGCGAAAACGCAACAACCCAAGGCTTGTTTAGATAGTCTGTTGCGCTCAGGGAAGACGTGGGAAATACAATAATTCTGATCTCTTTCCTCTCATCAGAGAAAATATACCATTTATCTATTTTATATACCTAATAACCTGCTTTTGTGTTATTTTTTTTTCTTTGTACAAGTGATGTGATTTGTTATGGCTTTAACAAACGGCCCTAGATTCCACCAATTTCCTGATGGCATTGATATTAATAAGTATCCAACAGATGCAGTAATTGCTGCAGTGGCCGCAGATTGTGCTGCAAAGCCAGGCGCAGAATTGACCTTTGCTGATTTGCATGCTAATGCATTGAAACTGCTCTATATACTGATATGCCATGGTGTGATCACTATGCCTGAAGTAAACTATGATGCATTCGTACGGATCTATAATTTCTATTATGATAATTCATCTGCGGAAGTTGATTTGACAGATTCCAAGGTACAATTGGATTACATTTTTGGCTCTATGGTTATCAATCCTGACTTCGATATCTTAAGACTCTTGGGTGATGAATTTGCTGACCGGGGTGCGTGTGACTATCTTGTCATGAGAATTTTAAAAAAATTGGTAGAAGCAGGCGTACCCTTAGAATTTATTTTATCAAATCATAGTTATGAATGGCTAATGGCGCTAGCTACTAATGCGCATAAAGAGCAGAGTACTGCTGCACCGTGGTACGAGTGGGATAGTATTATAGGGACAACGAATGTACTGGTTATGCGATCACTAATTTGTATGATGAACTTTATTGACGCAGGCCTTGTGAGTTTTGCCGAAATCCGAGAATTTATAGAAAAAATCTATTTTCCCCGTCTCAAATTGCTTTCTTATAGCCAATGCGGTGATCGTATAACGCTCTTTACGCATGCCCCATTTGGATTAAACGGGGTTAAAGGCTTAGCCGATAAGTTGGGTATTCAGTATGGAGATACTTTTCCTACGGAGCCAAGTGACATTATTCGCATAATTGATAATATTAATGCTGTCTTTCAGGAAAACCCAAACCCAATAGCCGTATTGCAAAGCTTAATTACTCCGGCTGTCGTTCGTCGAGATAATACGGTAGATGATCCCGCATATGAACATAGTATGCCAGGTGAGCATCTAATATGGAATCGTGGGCCAGTTTTAGATCCCAATCGCCCTGCATCCATGTGCTATGCGTTCGGACATGTAACTTCTGCTGTACACCCTGCTGGTCAACATGGTGATGCTCAGAACTATTTTAATTTAAATAATGAACTTGGAATATCTAGGCATCCTCCCTATCCTACCAAACCGCATACCATGCTTTTTGGCTTGCGTTCATGACGTTTTAGAAACAGGCTTCATAATAGGTGCTAAAGACGACGCATTTCCTAAATGATGTCGATAAATGCCGATAAAGGTAAAGACGTTCTTTACATATTCACGGGTTTCTTTGTAAGGAATGGTTTCAATCCAAATATCCGCTTCTAGGGGTCCTTCTTTAGGTAACCATTGGGTTACGCGGGTAGGACCGGCATTATAGGCGGCGGTTGCAATCAAGAGATGATTATTCATGCGTTCTTTTAAATCTTTTAAGTATACCGTGCCTAATTGAATATTAATTTCCGGGATATGCAAAGAATCTTCAGAAAAATAAGCAATGACATGTTTTTTAGCTAATTCTTGGGCGGTGGGATGACATAATTGCATTAAGCCGCGGGCATTGGCACTGGAGAGTGCTTGATTAAAAAAAGCACTTTCTTGTCTGGCAATGGCAAAAACCCAAGCGGGATCTAAATTATGTTTATCGGCATTTTCAAAGATATCCTGGGCATGGGCCAACGGAAAACGTATATGGATATCATCTTTATGCTGTGCTTTAGACAAGGTTAAAATGGCAATGTCATGCAGCGCCATATTATGCGCAATTTTGGCGGCAGCTTGACGCTCTCTTTCATTCATTACATCTAGCGCATAAAACCACTCTACCCGGGCAATGGCGTCTTTACCCACCAATCGTAACTGTTCAAACCGTTGTATGCCAGGCCACCGGGCGATTTGCATTAACTCTGCTTCATCAATGCGCAAATGCGAATGCTGCAAAGTAATGGGTTGATGCAGATGGATGCTGGCCAGAAATCCGTAATAGCCTCTTGATTGCGCCAGGGTAGCATAAATGGCTTGTGCTGCGGCCTTATCACCGAGGGCACTCAGCGCGCGCGCTTCCCAGTAATGCCAACATTTGTCTTCTTTTATGACAGCGGGGAGGGCTTTAATATGGGTGAGCGCCTCTTGCCAGTCATGTTCTTTTAACGCTAAGCGTATGCGCCATTCATGTGCGGTGGCATCGAGACTTTCATCCGGTAAGCGTGCCAGCCAAGCGCTTGCCATGGGGTGTTTTTGATGGGCCAGATAAACCCCAATATCTCTTTCAATCAGTTTTTGATCTGCGTTAGAAAAGGTATATTCAGAACGATGGGTCTGCCACCAATTGAGCGCAGATTCTGCGTCATTTTTTGCTAAAAGGCGTAATCCTTGGGTAAGCATTTGGCTGGTGAGCGCTTTGCTTGCACTTATTTTCTTTAAAAAATCTGCTTTCATCAGGAGATTGGGTTTTTGCAAAAGTGCTTCCCAATTTTTGGCAAACGTTTGTTCTGTGGGAGGTAGTTGTTTAATAAGATGTTTGGCCAAAGTAGTATTTTTGGCTTCAAAAGCCAGCTTGAGTCTATCCCAAATAGTTTCTTTGCTAAGCGTGCCAGATTTTTGCCAGGCGGCAAAGAGCGCATCACAGGCTTTGGGTTGAGATTGACCGGTCAACCATAAGCGGTGAATGGCTGCAAAAATTTTGGGATCTTGGGTTTCTTGGTAGCGCGCATAAAAATAATGGCACTGCAAGCTATCGTCACGGCTTTTCTCATAACCTTGCAGATACAAGTTCCAATTTTTATGTCTGGCAGCTTCAGTGAGCCAGGCTTCACGTAATTGGGTAATAAATGGAAAATCTGGGTAATTTTCTTTAAAAGTTTTAATACGTTTTAAGGTTTGCAGGGAGGGTTTTGAATTTTTAATCTTTTGCTTTAAATCATCATATTCTAGATAAGGGTATAAAGGGTATGACGGGATTTTTTGCATGAGACGTTCAAAATTAACCCGATCATGCTTTTTAAGAGCATGATCTGCACGCATATAAATTTCCCGTTGGGTTTCTAAATCATTTGCGAATACTGCAAAGTTTAAAATAATCCAAATTATGCATATTAAGATTTGTTTCATTTTTTCATGCTAACATAGCGTCTATGGTGTTGTTAATCGATAACTATGACTCATTTGTGTTCAATTTAGCTCGTTACGTGGCTGAATTAGGGTATGAATACCAAGTAGTTCGCAATGATAAACTAAGTATTGCAGAAATTGCGCGACTTGCACCATCGCATATTATTCTTTCCCCCGGTCCTGGTGGTCCATCTGATGCTGGTATTTGTATCTCTGCCATTCAGCATTTTAAAGGTAAGATCCCACTTTTAGGGGTATGTCTGGGTCATCAGGCAATCGCCAGTGCTTATGGTGGACGCGTTGTGCGTTCATCAGCGCCGCAGCACGGTAAAGCAAGCAAAATTTTTCATGATGGTAAGGGGCTTTTTCAAGGCTTGCCAAATCCTTTTGTGATAGGTCGCTACCATTCTTTAATGGTGGAAAGAAATGCTTTGCCGGCCTCATTAAATGTAAGTGCTGTAACTGTAAAAGGAGAAATTATGGCACTGACCGATCACGATTCGGCCGTTTTTGGGGTACAATTTCACCCTGAGTCTGTTTTAACAGAACACGGTCATGCAATGCTAGGACAGTTTTTAAATACAGTTGTATCTTAGCTAAAATTTGCGTAACTTAGGTGGTGCTTTTTTACTGAGCGAAGTTGAGAAAAATAACTAAATAAAACGAATGTTTTTGGAGAAGTTAAGGAGTTTCGACATGCAGGAAAATAGGCAAACAAACGTATATGATATCAAAGTGCAAGTGCAGCAAAAACTATATCAAGATTATGCACTCGCAGCTGAAACTTATGTTAGAAAACCCACAATGTGTAATTGGGAAAAAAAGGAAAAGGCGTTCGAAACTTATAACGCCTTAATTCAACACAATTCCAATATCTGAATTATCAAAGACTGCTCGTTCGAATAACACCCACACCAATCCCTTCGATAAGGAGGGGTTGGGTTGTTGCATTTAAAATAATGGGTGAATGATCCGCATTTTCAGATCGTAATTCAATTTGATCACCATGACGAAAATAACGTCTGACCACCACTTTATTGTTGACTCGTGCAACCACTAATTTTCCATTATCCGCAGAATCGCAGCGGTGTACCGCCAATAAATCACCGTCTTTAATACCAGCGCCATTTAAACTGGGTCCTTGTATTTGGAGCAAGTAATCAGGTTTTGGATTAAAAAATTCATGTTGAATGCGCATTCTGCCATCGAAGTTTTTATCTTCAAAGACAGGGTGATCCGCATTGTGCGCTTTCACAATGGGTAAACCAATGCCATGTTCTTTCGCTAATTGAATGCCCCGTGATGTACCGGGTGCTAAGGTGATGACTCCTTTGCGTGCCAGCGCCTTGAGGTGATCCTCTGCGGCATTCACTGAACGAAATCCAAGTGTTTTTGCAATTTCTGCCCGCGTGGGTGGTGCACCCGTTTGTTCAATATGATTGCGAATCACTTGTAAAACTTCTGATTGACGGCGAGTCAGACTCATCGTTTGTTGTGAAGAATTTGTAGGCATAGCTTTGCTTCCTGTTCAAAGGTACAGAACGAGTATAGCTTTCGTATTTAGAATTCGCCAACTACGCAACCATCACATATTTTGGAGAATTTTTATTACAAAGAATAATTTATTTCCTATCTTCAATAGTAAGATGAGATTCGAATTTTAGCAAAGTTTGTTGCAATGCAAGATTTTAAATTATTAAACTGCTGAAAAATCCAGCATTGTTGTTACCATCAAAAATATTGATCAAGCCCAGTGCTATGAATGAGATCAGACCAATCTTCATTATGAGAAATAACGTCATCATAACCGAAATCTTCTTGTGATGCTTCAAAAGGTCCAGAACAATCCTCAGGTGGGGGAATTTGTTCTAAGTTAAGTTGATACCAACTATCAAAATCAAACTCTTCAATTTCGCCAGAAAAATATTGTACTGCGACATAACCCTCTTTTTCGTCTGAGGCAACCACCTCAAACAAATCATGAAATTCTTTATCCTTATACCAATCCCCGATCCGTGGTGATTCTATTTTACGCATCTTTGTACACCTATTTTTCTGGGCTACCTCTAACTAACATATCATTCTTAGAAAAATTATGCTATTTATTTGACTAAAATAGTGTAGTTCAAAGCTATAATAAAGGCTGATAGAACAAGGGGGTACTATGAAACACAAGCGTGAAGTATTTATTGTTGATGGTGCACGGTCGCCGTTTTTGAAAGCCAAAGGCATGCCAGGTCCATTTTCCGCCGCTGATTTAGCAGTGGGTGCCGGTAAAGTGCTTTTAAGTAGGCAACCTTTTTCCCCGCATAAGTTCTCACAAGTGGTGATGGGTTGTGTAGTTCCCAGTGCCGATGAGGCCAATATTGCAAGAATTATTGCCTTACGCTTAGGGTGCGGTGATCAAATGCCAGCATGGACGGTGCAACGTAATTGTGCTTCTGGCTTACAATCTATTGATAGCGCTGCAAATGCCATTGCCGATGGGCAGAGCGATTTAGTCTTGGCCGGTGGCACAGAAGCCATGAGCCGTGCACCCTTATTATTTAATCAATCCATGGTACGCTGGCTAGCCAGTATCCGGCGTGCGCAGCCATTACCCAAAAAATTGGCAACCTTCTTAAAATTTCGTCCACAGTTATTAGTTCCGGTGGTAGCGCTGTTGAAAGGTTTAAGTGATCCTATCGTCAATTTAAGTATGGGCCAAACAGCAGAAGAACTGGCTTATCTCTTTCATATTTCACGAACGGAGATGGATCAATATGCAATTGAAAGCCATCATCGGGTGCTTAAAGCACAAGCGGCGGGTGCTTTAGAAGAAATTGTGCCATTGTATGGCATGGATGGCAGCGTGCTGGAGAAAGATGATGGCGTGAGAGATTCTACTTTGGAACAACTCGCCAAATTAAAACCGGTATTTGAAAAATATGGCAGCATAACGGCGGGAAATAGTTCACAGGTCAGCGATGGCGCTGCACTGGTTATTTTAGCGAGTCGTGAAGCTATTGAGCGCTATCAATTACCCGTGCTTGCACGAATTGTAGATGTTTCTTGGGCGGCATTAAATCCTGCCATCATGGGATTGGGTCCCGTGCATGCCATAAAACTTTTATTGCATAAGCATCAACTCAC
This sequence comes from Gammaproteobacteria bacterium, assembly GCA_013288185.1. Classification (GTDB taxonomy): domain Bacteria; phylum Pseudomonadota; class Gammaproteobacteria; order Berkiellales; family Berkiellaceae; genus Berkiella. The sequence continues at coordinate 30,028 of JABDCK010000010.1, read as the reverse complement.
GTTAAAAGATATTGATCATATGGAAATAAATGAAGCATTTGCAGCACAGGTATTAGCGTGCGTTAAAGCATTGCATGATGCAGACTTGGGAGAAATGGACTTGGCAAAATTGAATCCGCAAGGAGGAGCGATTGCGATAGGACATCCCGTGGGGGCCAGTGGTGCACGCTTGGTGCTACATTGTGCGAATATGCTGAAAAAATATCAAACGCGCCGGGCAATGGCAAGTCTGTGTATTGGTGGTGGACAAGGTGGGGCAATTCTATTGGAACGTGTGGCAGGAGTGTAGAATGAATACTTATAAAAATTGGTCCCTACAAAGTGATGATCAGAATATTCTCTGGCTCACCTTCAGCCAAGAAAATAGTCAAATAAACAGTCTCAACGAAGCTACGCTCAGTGAGCTTGATCATATTATTAATGCGTTAACGCAAAATACGCAAGCGAAAGCAGTTATCATTCGTTCCGGTAAAAAAAGTGGTTTTATCGCGGGTGCGGATATTGCACAATTTAAAATGGTAACCTCTAAGGAGCAAGCCGTACAGTTTATCAAAAGGGGGCAAGAAGTTTTCAATAGACTAGAACGTCTTACCATACCTACCATCGCCTTAATTGATGGGTTTTGTTTGGGCGGCGGCTTAGAGCTTGCGATGGCTTGTCGATATCGCATCGCGCATGATTCCGTTAAAACCCGCCTAGGGTTGCCAGAAGTGAAGCTTGGCATTCATCCCGGCTGGGGCGGCACGGTAAGATTGCCACCATTAGTGGGAATTATGAGTGCTATAGATTTAATTTGTACGGGCCGAAATTTATCTGCCAAGGCTGCCAAAAAAATTGGCCTGATTAACGAAGCAGTACCAGAGCGGTTATTAGAAAAAGTTGCACTTTATTATGCATTACATTCCCCGGCCACTTCGCCATTAAAGGGGTTTAAATGGATTTTACAGCAGGCAACGCAATTTGAGGCAATGCGTTCATTCTTAGGCCAATTTTTTAAATATCAATTACAGAAAAATAAAGTCAATATTAATCATTATCCGGCCCCCTATAAAGTGATTGAAAATTGGGTATTATGCGGTGATAAACGCCCAGAGGCGTTGGATCTGGAAGCGCAATCGATTGGCCAATTATTAATTTCTGATACTTCAAGAAATCTGGTGCGCGTTTTCTTTTTACAAGATCTCTTAAAAGGATTAGCCAAAGGGGTTAACTTTAAGCCCCAACATGTTCATGTGGTAGGAGCGGGCGTGATGGGAGGAGATATTGCCGCTTGGTGCATCGCCTGCGGTTATACCGTTACTTTGCAAGATCAAGCGCCACCCTTCATTGGTAGTGCGGTTAAGCGCACTTTTGAACTTGTCAGTAAACGATTAAAAGAAGGAAATGTTGTTCAAGCGGCAATGGACAAATTATTTCCAGATCCACATGGTTTAGGCATAGCAAAAGCAGATATTATTATTGAGGCTATTACAGAGAAACTGCAAGCTAAGCAAGATTTATTTGTAATGCTGGAGAAGTATGCTAAACCCAATGCCATCTTAGCCACTAACACCTCGACGATTCCATTAGAAGAGATTGGTGCGGTATTAAAAAATCCTCAGCGCTTAGTGGGTGTGCACTTTTTTAATCCGGTTGCAAAAATGCCGTTGGTTGAAGTGGTACATGGGCATCAAACGGATGCACAGATTATTGACCAAGCTATTGCTTTTGTACGGTGTATCGATAAATACCCCTTGCCGGTGAGAAGTTCTCCTGGATTTTTAGTGAATCGAATTTTATTACCGTATTTGTTAGAAGCGGTTACCTTGTTTGAAGAAGGGGTACCCGCAAGTGTGATTGATCAAGCAGCCATTGCGTTTGGGATGCCTATGGGACCCATTGAATTAGCTGATGTGGTTGGGTTAGATATTTGTTTTGCGGCACTGGAACAAATGACAAGCCATTTAGGTGGGCATATTCCGCATATTTTGCGTGAGCATGTGATGCGCGCTGAATTGGGTCGCAAAACCGGCAAAGGATTTTATGTTTACAAAAATGGCAAAATGATTAAATCAAACATGCCGGAAAAACAAAATATTCCCAGTGATGTCACGCATCGTCTTATTTTAAGGATTTTGAATGAAGCAGTTGCTTGTTTACGGGAAGGAATTGTAGACAGCGCGGATAAAGTAGATGCAGGCTGTATTTTTGGGTTTGGCTTCCCTCCTTTTAGAGGTGGTCCAATAACTTATGCGCGTTTTTATGGCGAGGAACGTTTACTCAAACTCTTTAAAGAATTTGAAGCGCGTTATGGGCAGCGTTTTGCACCTGATGCAGGTTGGCACTCCAGTACTCTTCCCTTAGGCCAGGTATCTCGGTAAAGTAAGCTATCAATTGCTGAAAGTCATGAGTGAGTTTATTAAGTGGTCAGATCTGTAAGGGTAGTCGCCTGTCTTGCGTTTGGTATTTCAACGCAAGTGTTTGCTGCAGGCTTCCAACTTCAAGAGCAGAATGTAACCAACTTAGGCACAGCTTATAGTGGTACGGCTGCATTAGCACAAGATGCCAGTATGGCATTTTTTAACGCTGCAGGATTATCCCATATTGATGAGAGTCAGGTTGTTTTAAGTGGGGTACTGATTCAAGGTCATTTTCATTTTTTAGCCTCTCGCTCAAATGTTTCTTTGTTACCAAACACAATAGTAGCAGGAGACAGAGACGATGATCCTGCCAGAGCTGTTGTTGCGCCTGCATTTTATATCGCTAAAAGATTGGATGAACATTGGGTGCTTGGACTCAGTGTGAACTCTCCCTTTGGTTTGTTAACAGATTATAATCCTATGGGTATTGCGCGTTATATAGGTACTTATAGCAGTATTATGACGGTCAATATTAGTCCAAGTCTTTCTTATGAAGTGTTGCCTTGCTTATCGCTGGGGTTTGGTGTTGATGCAGAGTATGGTAAAGCAAGTTACGAAGCGAATGTAGGATTTGGTATCGCGGCTTTAGATGGTTTTCAAAAGAATATGGGAACCGGATGGGGTTATGGTTGGCATGCGGGCATTCTGTGGGAACCGTTTGAACCGGATACGACACGGATAGGGTTGCATTATAGATCGCATGTGATGATGGAATTTGAAGGGGTAGCAGGGGTTTTGGTGGCGGGAACCGTGCCAGGTCCCTATCTCATGCAAAGAGTCCATACTGCTATTGTGTTACCGGGCTCTGCTACTTTTAGTTTTTACCGTGAATTAGTTCCTTGTTTGGCGATGACCGGTGATATTGCTTGGACAAATTGGCATCGCTTCGATGCGCTAACATTTAGTTACAACCCTGGCATATCTCCGGGTATTGATACAGACATTGTAGCGGATTGGAAAGATAGCTGGCGTTACGCCTTAGGTTTAATTTATACTCTCAACGAAAATTGGTTGTTCCGCATTGGTGGTGCATTTGATCAATCTCCTACTAATGATGCGCATAGAACTATTCAGATACCTGATTCTGATCGGTACTGGGCTGCAATAGGCGGAGCCTATACGTTTAATGAGGATTTTAGGATTGATTTTGGTTATGCACGTATTTTCTTTGAGGATACGGCGGTTAATCAAATTGCGCCATATAGAACGAACACCACAACGCCCGCAAGCTATGCAGCCATAGTGGGTGGTTTCAAAAATTTTGCTAACATAGTGGGTATTCAAATCCGTTATGATTTCGTATAATCTACTTTTGAGTTAGCGGTTCGCTTGATGAAAGGGGTTATGGTAGTGGTTACTTAAACTCTGCAAAGGGTGGAAGTAGTTTTTACCATAATGTAGTGTAGGTAAGTGGAGAGACTTTTTGTTTTTTCACAATTATAAAAATGGACTATAACGTTATGCCACGGAAAACAGATAAACGTGTTAGATTGATTGAAGCTGCAAAAACATTGATTCATCAACAAGGGTTTAATTTAACAACCCTCGCTGATATCGCCCAAGAAGCTGATGTGCCTCTGGGAAATGTTTATTATTATTTTAAAACCAAAGAAGCCATTGGTATGGCTGTCATTGAAAAGAGAGCAGGGGAATGGGCTGAACGCTTAGCCTCTTGGTCTGAAATTGCTGATCCACTCACCCGCTTGATGACAATGGTGAAGTATGGTTTGGAAAATTTAGAAGTGACTGCGCGCTTTGGCTGTCCTATTGGTGGATTATGCCAAGAATTAGGCAAACAAGGTGGACCATTGTCTGATCTTGCTGCCAAATTATTGCATGATGTACTGCAATGGTCTGAAGAACAATTCAGAGCTTTAGGTTTTGAAGACAAAGCACCTGGACTTGCATTGAACTTGATCTCCAGTATACAAGGTATGTTTTTGCTTACCCATACATTTAAAGATCCTAAGTTTGCGCAACGTCAATGTGAAGAATTACGCGCTTGGCTTGAATTGCTCACCAACCGTAAAGTTCAAATGCCTGAAGTTGCTCACGCTACCAACAGAGAAGAAGCTTTCGCTGATTAAGGTGAAAGATTTATTCTCTTCGCAGAGCCCCCATTCATTGGGGGCTCATCAATTGCTGGTTGATGTCCCCACACAATTTTTATATCACCTTTATAAGGGCGAGCAGGTAAATCGTTATTCGATTTCAACAGCAGCTAATGGTGTGGGCGAAAAAAAAGGAAGTTTTCAAACCCCTAGAGGTTGGCATATCGTCCGGGCTAAAATTGGTCAAGCACAACCGGAAAATACTATTTTTGTAGGCAGACGCCCAGCTGGTATTTTCACGCCCGCCATGGATGTTTCTGACAAAGACTGGATTTTAACGCGTATCCTTTGGCTGAGTGGTCTGGAAGTGGGCAAAAATCGTTTAGGTGACTTTGATTCTATGCAACGGTATATTTATATTCATGGTTGCCCTGATTCAAGAGTAATGGGGGTTCCCCACTCTAAAGGCTGCATCAGAATGCGCAATCAAGCTATTATAGAATTATTTGATATTATCCCCATTGGCACCAAAATTTTTATTCAGGGGTAAAACATGGAAGAATTATCAATCGGACCCATTATTCTGGATGTTGCAGGTTTAACCCTCACCACAGAAGATAAAGAAATACTCTTACACCCGCAAGTAGGTGGGGTTATTTTCTTTAGCCGCAACTATGAAAGTCCAGAACAATTAAAAGATTTAGCACAAAATATTAAGCACATTCGTCCGCAATGTTTATTATGCGTGGATCAAGAAGGCGGGCGCGTGCAACGTTTTGTAAATGGTTTAACCAAGTTGCCCAAAATCCGTCTTCTGGGTGAATTGATTGATAGTGATCGTTATTCCTTAGAACAAGTCTTAGCAATGAGTGAAAACTTAGGCTATTTAATGGCATTAGAAGTGCGCTCTTTAGGAGTAGATTTAAGCTTTGCTCCCGTTTTAGATTTGGATAAAGGCATTAGTGAAGTCATTAGAGACCGAGGATTTCATAGAGATCCACAAATAGTTGCCCTTTTGGCCACAGCCTATATTCAAGGTATGGCCAAAGCAGGGATGCGTGCCACGGGTAAACATTTTCCCGGGCATGGTTCTGTCACCATAGATTCTCATGTAGGACTTCCAGAAGATACCAGAACCTTTGCACAAATCTCAGAAGATTTAGCTCCCTTTAGGGATCTGATTAGCAAAGGCATTGATGCTATCATGCCTGCGCATATCGTTTATCCTAACATAGACCCTTCCCCGGTGGGTTTTTCCCATTATTGGTTACAAACCGTATTACGTCAGCAATGTGGTTTTCAGGGCACTATTGTCAGTGATGATTTATCCATGGGGGGTGCTACTGGGATGGGGAGTTATGCAGAACGGGCACAACGCGCACTGGATGCAGGTTGTGATTATTTATTAGTTTGCAATAACCGACTCGGTGCTATAGAAGCATTAGAAGGTATTAAGCCAAAAAAGGATAGCGCCAGTTACGCTAGACGCTTAAGTTTATTTGCCAAGAATGACATTCCCGCATGGCCCGCGCTTTGGCAAGCGTCAATCTGGCAAAAATCCTATGCAACATTAGAACCGTTGTTGAAATATCCACTGCTAGCATAAAAAATAAGCTACGTCTTCTGCTTTACTGATTTTGTCACGCCGCTACCGCGGCTTGTACGTGATTATATTCTAAAACCCCACGTTCCGTCTGCTTCGCAGACTACACGCGGGGCTAGCAAATTTACCCGCTGCCGCGGGTCAAGAGTCAGCCGACCTTGCCTTGTCCATAAGGTAAGATTTTAATAAAACTTACCTTGCCCATAAGGTAAGTTTATGCGAATATACACTTATTTAACTAACCATCCACAGCGAAGATTATTACGACAACTTCTTTTTCAACAGTTCATTCACTTGTGCAGGATTGGCTTTACCTTTAGTGGCTTTCATAATTTGACCTACCAAAAAGGCAAAGACTTTGTCTTTACCGGCACGGAATTGCTCCACTTGTTCAGGATTTTGGGCAAGCACTTCATCAATCGCTTTTTCAATAGCGCCTAAATCGGTCACTTGTTTTAGGCCTTTTTGCGCAATAATACTATCTACGCTGCCTTCTTGTGCCCACAATGCTTCAAACACCGTTTTAGCAATTTTGCCGGAAATAGTATTATCCAAAATACGTAATAACATTTGACCAAGTTTGTCTGCAGAAACCGGGCTTTGGGTAATATCCAGGTTGGCTTTGTTTAATGCTGCAGATAAATCTCCCATCACCCAATTAACTGCGAGTTTTGGATCTTTTTTATCAATGGCCGCCAGCACGTTTTCATAATATTCTGATAATTCCCGTTGTGCGATTAATACACCGGCATCATACGCACTTAAACCATAGTCTTGAATAAAACGTTGCCGTTTTTCCGCCGGCAACTCTGGCATGGCTTGACGCACCTCAGTAATAAATTTTTCATCTATTACTAAGGGCAGTAAATCCGGATCAGGGAAATAGCGATAATCATTGGCTTCTTCTTTACTGCGCATTGCGCGGTTTTGTTGTTTAACCGGATCAAACAACATGGTTTGTTGAATGATTTTCCCGCCACTTTCAAGTACCTCAATTTGGCGTTGCACTTCAAAGTTAATCGCCTGCTCTACATAACGAAAAGAATTAATATTTTTCGTTTCCGTGCGGGTGCCAAAGCCGGTTTCGCCTTTGCGTCGGATAGAAACATTCGCATCACACCGAAACGACCCTTCTTGCATGTTGCCATCACAAATATCTAAATAACAAACCAGTGCATGTAATACTTTAAGATAGGCAACCGCTTCTTCTGCTGAGCGCATATCCGGTTCTGAAACAATTTCTAATAAGGGGGTGCCTGCGCGGTTTAAATCAATGCCGGTATAATTGGCAAAATCTTCATGTAAAGATTTACCGGCATCTTCTTCTAAATGCGCGCGGGTAATACCAATACGCTTGCTTTGTTGATTGCCATATTCAATATCTAAATGACCCAAATACACAATGGGTAATTCAAATTGGCTGATTTGATAGCCTTTGGGTAAATCAGGATAGAAATAATTTTTGCGCGCAAAAATAGAACGCTTGGCGATTTGGCAATTGGCTGCTAGGCCAAAGCGCACGGCCATGCGGACCACTTCTTGGTTCAGTACCGGTAAAACGCCGGGCATGCCGAGATCAATCGCACACGCCTGGGTGTTGGGGGGTGCGCCAAAAGCGGTAGAAGCCCCGGAGAAGATTTTTGTTTTTGTTTTAAGTTGGGCATGGACTTCAAGCCCAATAACGGTTTCCCATTCCATAAACTACTCCTTGCAGCTTGCGGGGATTTGTTGATGCCAATCGGTTTCTTGTTGATAAAGATGCGCCGCATTTAAGAGCGTGCTTTCATCAAAATGTTTACCCGTTAATTGAATGCCTACGGGCAAGCCATCCACAAAACCTGCGGGAATACTCATTCCCGGTAGCCCCGCTAAATTGGTGGCGATAGTATAAATGTCAGAGAGGTACATACTAACCGGATCGGAAGATTTTTCACCAATTTTAAATGCGGGGGTAGGGGTGGTTGGGCCCAAGAGAAAATCCACCTCTGTAAAGACGCGTTTAAAATCTTCACAAATTAATTTGCGGACCTTTTGGGCTTTTAAATAGTACGCATCATAATAACCCGTTGAAAGTACATGCGTTCCAACCATGATGCGGCGTTTCACTTCATCACCAAAACCTTCAGAACGGGAGCGCTTATAGAGATCTTCTAAATCCCGCGGATTATCACAGCGGTGACCATAACGCACTCCATCAAAGCGTGAAAGGTTGGAGGAACATTCTGCTGAGGCTACTACATAATAAACCCCAATGGATAAGGGACTGGAAGGTAGTGATACTTCTTTAATTTGTGCACCACATTTTTTAAAAATTTCAATGGCTGCTTGTACCCGGGATTCAACGGCTTTATCAAGGCCTTGCTCAAAATATTCTTTGGGTATACCAATCGTTTTACCGGTTAACGGCTGATTCAATTGCGCAGCATAATCGGGTACGGCAATATTGACGCTGGTGGAATCTTTTGCATCAAACCCAGCCATGGCTTGGAGTAACAATGCACAATCCTGCGCACTTTGTGCAAATGGGCCGGCTTGATCTAAGCTGGAGGCAAAAGCCACCATACCATAACGTGAAACACGACCATACGTTGGTTTAAGACCGGTAATACCGCAGAGCGCTGCGGGTTGGCGAATAGAGCCGCCGGTGTCTGTCCCCGTTGAAGCCGGCGCTAAACGCGCGGCAATGACGGCTGCAGAGCCGCCAGAAGAACCGCCAGGTACTCTTTGGTTGTCCCAGGGATTACGTACCGGGCCATAGAAACTATTTTCATTTGATGAGCCCATTGCAAACTCATCCATGTTAACTTTGCCTAACATCACCATGCCGGCAGCTTCCATCTGCAAGACCAGTGTTGCGGAATAAGGGGCAATAAAGTTATCCAGCATTTTAGAACCACAGCTGGTTTTAACCCCTTGGGTGCAAAACAGATCTTTATGCGCAATGGGAACACCGGTTAATGGGCCTGCTTGATTATTGGCTCTTTGCAGATCCGCTTTTTTGGCTTGAGCAAGTGCTTTTTCTTCTGTTACCGTGATAAAGCTATTGAAAGTTTTATCCAGTTTGTGAATACGTGCTAAATAATGTTGAGTAAGCTCAAGACTAGAAAAAGATTTTTTCGCCAAGCCTTGTGAAATTTGTGCTAATGTCATTTTATGCATGGTAAGTGCCTTATGATTATTTTATTCAATAACTTTAGGAACGAGGTAGAGACCTGCCTCAGTTAAGGGAGCGATGGATTGAAATAATTCGCGCTGATCAACTTCTGTCACCTTATCTTCACGCAAACGTTGGGTGAGATCTTCTAATGGGTGTGCTAAAGGTAAAATATGATCAGTTTCAGCTTTATTAATCTCAGCCACCAACTTTAGTATGTTTGAAAGATTGCTGGCATAGAATGGAATTTCTTGCTCTGCTAGGCTTAATCGGGCAAGATGCGCAATTTTTTCGACTTCGTGGCGTTGCAAGGGCATAATAACTCCTTAATACAGTAAAATTAAATAAAATAGTAAAAAATAGGTAAGGCCACTAGTGTACCATAGCTATACTGACAGTGATGGGATTTTAGGAAGGCTTGCTCAAAATGGCAACGTTGTTATACAGTAAATTTAGTGGCACGTAGGAAGAAAACCCAATGTCAATGTTCAAATCAATTCGTGGTATTTTCTCAAGTGATATCTCTATTGATCTCGGTACAGCTAACACACTCATTTATGTACGGGGGCAAGGGATTGTTTTAAATGAGCCTTCCGTGGTGGCAATTCGTCAAGACCGCGGTCCTAATGGGCAAAAGCATGTTGCTGCGGTGGGCATAGATGCAAAACGTATGTTAGGGCGTACCCCTGAAAATATGGTTGCCGCCAGACCGCTCAAAGAAGGTGTCATCGCCGATTTTCATATGACAGAAGTCATGTTACAACATTTTATTCATAAAATTTTACCTTCGCGGATTTTAAGACCCAGCCCACGCGTGCTGGTTTGTGTACCTTGTGGCTCTACCCAAGTAGAACGGCGTGCGATTCGTGAATCTGCTGTTGGTGCAGGGGCACGAGAAGTATATTTAATTGAAGAACCCATGGCGGCTGCCTTAGGGGCAGGGTTACCTGTACATGAAGCCAGTGGTTCTATGGTAGTGGACATTGGGGGTGGCACTACAGAAGTGGCCATCATTTCATTAAACGGCATTGTCTATTCTGCTTCTGTCAGAATAGGGGGCGATCGCTTTGATGATGCGATTATTAACTATGTACGTCGTAACTATGGTTGCTTGATTGGTGAAACCACCGCTGAACGCATTAAGCAAGAAATTGGTACCGCATACCCTGCTAATGAAGTGTTAGAAATTGAGGTGCGTGGTAGGAATGTCGCAGAAGGGGTACCCAGAAGCTTTACCTTAAACAGCAATGAAATTTTGGAAGCATTGCAAGAGCCACTTTCTGCAGTGGTGAGCGCGGTACGCGCTGCGCTTGAGCAAGCACCACCTGAATTATCTGGTGATATTGCTGAACGTGGATTAGTGCTTACAGGGGGTGGTGCTTTATTACGTCATCTTGATAGATTATTAATGGAAGAAATAGGATTGCCGGTTATCATCGCAGAAGATCCATTAACGTGTGTAGCCCGTGGGGGTGGTAAAGCGCTTGAAATGCAGGATGCAGATCAACGACGCATTGGCTTACTTGCCAATGAGTAATGGCTAAGGAGAGGCCTTATTCAACAATTAAACTATAAACAAACGCGACCCAGTGGGTGGTATTTTTTGGTTCCCATACTGTTGTCTTTGTTGCTCATATTTTTTAGCCCGCGCTGGAAAGGTACTGCATTAGTCCAAGATTATCTCGGGCGAGTGGTGGAACCTATTCAATTTACGGTTGATATTCCTAGCCTTCTCATGGAAAAGTGCCAATTGCTTTTTCGCGATAGGTTAATGCTGCTTGCAGAAAATATTGATTTGCGACAACAGCAAATGTATATGCAAGCAAAAATACAAAAGCTACATGCGCTTGAAGCGGAAAATTTAGAACTCAAAGAACTTTTAAAATCGGTTGGCCAAGAAACCGAATCTTTTTTTGTGGCGAGACTGATTCATGTCAACGCGGATCCTTTTAGTCATCAAATCCTGCTGAATAAAGGTAAACAACAGGGCGTTATCGTGGGGCAGCCAGTCATTGATGCGCATGGTCTTGTTGGCGTTGTTTTAGCAACCCATCAAGATACTTCAAGGGTATTATTATTGACTGATGCGGGGTTTGCAGTGCCATTGCAATCGGTTCGCAGCGGTGAACGTGCAATTGCTACTGGCAGTGGTGTTGGTGGAGAATTAAGACTTAACTATGTACCACGTACGGCAGATTTTATGGAAGGAGATCAATTAGTGACTTCTGGTTTAGGAGGCAAGTTTCCAGAAGGGTATCCGGTTGGTGTCATAACATCAATCCAGCATGATCCAAGCACGCGATTTACCCTGATTGGTATAACCCCGAGTGCTAAATTAGGGCAATTAAGACATGTACTATTGGTGAAAACAAAATGATGCGTGTATTCCGTTGGTGGGTTTTTTTGGCGATAGGATTTTACTTGAGTGCGATATTAACGGTGTTTCCATTACCGCAGAGCGTGCAATGGTATCGTCCACAATGGATGTTAATGTTTGTTATTGCTTGCCAATTGATGCAACCAAAATTATTTAATGCGTTGATTGCCTGGGGTATTGGAATTTTAGTAGATGTACTGCTTGGCACGCCGCTGGGGGAACATGCTTTAGTCTATGCAGTCATTTGCTATATTACTGCTTTTATGCGGCCGAAATTAATCCTTGAACCGATTTGGACGCAACTAGGAAAAATTTTTCTTTTGGTGTGCTTGGGTCAAATATCACTTTTGTGGTTTCATGTTTTTGCAGGGCAAAACCCACAAACATTGCTTTATTGGTTTGGAACGGTTACCAGTTGTTTAGTTTGGCCCGCTTTTGCCTGGCTATTGCGTGTTATCTCTCAGCTATTACTTGTCCCACCGCTTTTCGCCCGCAGATAATCGTATTTGCATAAACTCCTGGAGGAACTATGTCAGAAGAAATCCTCATGAATGTTAGCCCACGTGAAACCAGGGTTGCTATTGTTGAAAATGGTGTGTTACAGGAAATATTGGTGGAGCGCGCGAATCGTCGCGGTTTGGTTGGCAATATTTATATGGGAACCGTGGTAAGAATACTTCCTGGCATGCAAGCGGCGTTTATCGATATGGGGCTTGAACGTGCCGCATTCCTCCATGTGTCCGATATGGTTTCCATGAATGAAGAATATTTAACACCCCAGGAAATTACCGAACCGGATGAATCCATTTCTGATCTACTAAAAGAAGGGCAAAATATTGCGGTACAAGTGATTAAAGATCCCATTGGTACCAAGGGTGCCAGGCTTACCACGCATATTTCCTTGCCCTCACGCTATTTGGTTTTTATGCCAGACTTTGATTATGTTGGCATTTCGCAACGGATTGAAGATCTGCATGAGAAAGAAAGACTCAAAAAAACCATTGAAGAAATTATGGTACCTCGTTCAGGGGGGATAATTGTCCGGACTGCGGCAGAAGGCGCGCAATTGGCAGAGTTACAAGCGAACCATGCTTATTTGATTAAACTATGGGAAACCATTCAACGTCAAATGCAGACCGCTAAAAGCGGTGCTATTATCCATGAAGATTTGCCATTGTTTTTACGCGCGTTGCGTGACTATATTTCCCCGCAAACGGAACGTGTGCGCGTGGATGATAAAGAAGCATTTGCACGTTCAGTTGCATTTATAGAAGATTTTGTTCCCACTATGACGGGAAAGGTTGAGTTTTATACGGGTGAGCGGCCACTTTTTGATCTATATGGTATTGAAGATGAGATTCAAAAAGCGTTGCATCGTAAAGTTGCACTTAAATCGGGTGGCCATTTAATTTTTGACCAAACGGAAGCGATGACCACCATTGATGTTAATACGGGTGCTTTTGTGGGCAGCCGTAATCTTGAAGAAACCATCTTTAAGACCAATTTAGAAGCGGCGAGCACGATTGCCAGACAATTAAGATTACGCAATCTGGGAGGGATTATTATCATTGATTTTATTGATATGACCTCTGAAGAGCATAAGCGTCAAGTCCTCAGAGCTTTAGAAAAAGCACTTGCGCGTGATCACACCAAAAATAGTATTAGTGAAGTTTCTGCATTAGGCTTAGTAGAGATGACACGCAAAAGAACGCGTGAAAGTCTGGAGCATGTGCTTTGTGAAACCTGTGTGGTATGCGCAGGGAGAGGTGCAATTAAAACTACAGAAACCGTTTGCAATGAAATTTTCAGAGAAGTCCTGCGTGCTGCAAGAGCCTATGAAACCAAAAGTTTTTTAGTGCTCGCTTCACAGGAAATTGTTGATAGAATGGCAGATGAAGAGTCTGCCAGCGTTGCACAATTAGAAGTTCAAATTGGAAAATCCATTAAGTTTCAAGTGGAAAGTCTTTATACGCAAGAGCAATTTGATGTGGTATTGATGTGATTGGAAAAATTTATAAAATTGGTGGATGGAGTGTTATCCTTTTTGCTATTGCGTTAGTTATACTGCGCGTAATCACGCCTCGATTTACTCCCACGGTGCCTGAATTAACTCAATGGGCAAATCTCCAATTGCATTATCCTACGCAGATTGAAAGTGTTGCGCTGGTTTGGGATGGTTTTAGTCCTACGATTACGCTATCACAGGTGGAAATCTTCACCCCTGCAAACGTGCAAGCACTCCATGTTGATAAAATGAAATTGCGCTTAAAGGTTTGGCCGTTGTTATTTCGCCGCTTACAATTAGATGAGTTGGTGATTGAGGGCGCACATTTTGGGATTGAGTATCAGGATGGGAGCTTGTTTGTATCAGAATTGCCAGAACTGGCGCTGAACATGCATCAATTAGGGGGCACACCAGCAATGCCCACATTGAAAAAATTGGTTATTCAAAAAAGTGATATTCATTTTATGCTTGGTCAGGGACGCAGTTTACCTTGTAGTGATGTGCAACTCTGGTTTGAAAATAAATCACATCTCAAAATACGTGGTAAGGCTAATATTGTTGATACTTCGATTATTACCGTCGACTTTGGCGTCGATGCACTTGCGAGTGCGATGATCTATTGCCATTGGTCCGGTCCTTTAACGCCATTGACAAACTTTTTCCCCCGCATTGCTACGGTATTTCAAGAAAGTCCTGTGGATTTGGAAACATGGCTTCAAATTAAGGACGCAAACAAAATAGAGGTGCTTGCTAAAATACAGACCGAAGACATTCACGCAAAAGTGAATGCCCAATTTGATAAATATTGGCATATAATAGGAAAACTGAACATTGGCGATTTTGATTTTCAAGAACAAGAGTCTGGCTGGGCGTTGCAAGCCCATTCGCTGAATATGACCCAATGGCAGCCATGGCTTGAAAAACTCGCAGTTTTGCCTCAAAAATATGCGAATATTTTAAAACAGCATCAGCTGCAAGGCATGATTGATGCTTTGACCATGCGCTGTGAGAATTTTGCGGATATTGTGGTGATGAAAATTCCTCATTTTCAAGCAACGGTGGCCGAGATGCCTATTACGGCGCAAGGTGATTTAATTTTTCCAAAAACAACTTGGGTTCCCCAAGTTGACATGACATTTCAAGCGGGCAAAATAAAAGTCTCTGAAGCGCTCCAGTTACTGCCGCTTACCTTATTAGATGCTGATTTACAGCAGTGGTTAAAAAGTGCTTTACTAGCTGGAGATATTTTGACAACGCACGGTAAACTGCAAGGGGATTTGGCGCACTTGCCCACGTTTGAGCTTTACAGTGAAGTAGCAGATGTACATTTGAACTATGCACCGCATTGGCCGACATTAACAAAACTTAATGCAACACTGTTATTTCGTAGCCGTGAACTTTTTATTCATGCACAACAAGGCGAGATCGCAGGTGGTGGAAATATTCAGAACGTTAAAGCACATATCCCAGATTTGATGAGCAATGAACCGCAATTAGTGGTGAGTGCAGCGTTGAATAGTACTTTGCAAAATGGTTTGGTGGTGATTCAAAAAAGCCCGTTAAAAAGTTTAAGCAAATCGTTATCGCCTTTGCAGCTGGAAGGAAGATTACATTTATTATTAGGCTTAGAACTTCCTTTAAGCCAAAAAACTAAAAAACAAATCAAAGTGAATGGCAATATTGAAGTGGAAAATGCGAATGTCAAAATTCCTGCATTAAAATTAGCTATTCCAGAATTAACGGGTGAAATTGCGTTTACACAAGAGAGTGTAAGCTCACAAAAGCTGCAGGGTAAATGGTTAGGTGCGTTGACCCAATTTAAAATTGATAGCCACTTAGTCCAAGATACGCCAGAAATATATTTAACCGCGCTTGGCAGAATGGAGTTTAATGCACTCAAACCTTGGTTCAGCGTTCCCTTTATTACCGGAGAAACAGAATATTCAGCGCAGCTTACGGTTTCAGCAAATAGCAATCAAGCAAAGCTAACGGTACACTCTTCTTTAACGGGCGTTACAGTGGATGCTCCTGTTCCTTTTGGCAAAACGGCACAAGATGCAAAACCCCTTGTACTGAATGTGCATTTTGAACCTAATGATGATGCACGATTCTCTGCTAAATATGGGGATGATGTCAGTATCGCGTATCATCAAGGATTGGGAGGTCATTTACATTTTGGTGAGAATCGTTTGGCCAAGTTTAGAGAAGATCATATCCTGCTGGTTGATGGTTCCCTCCCTGAACTTGATTTTCAACAATGGAAAACATTTTTAACCACCGCAGGGTTATTAACGACGACGGGTGCGCGCCTTGAACCCATGGTTGAATTAAATGTAGAATCCTTAACCCTCTTTGGGTTGCATTTTCCTAATACGATGGTAGAAGCCAATCTTTGGAATGTAAATTTTTCTGGTACTTCCTTGAAAGGTCATATTGGATTAAGTCAACATGCAGAAAAAAAAGTCATGACCGTGCTGCTAGGAAAATTATTGTTGACCGATAGCATGAATGGGTTTGAGCAAGAGATGGCGCCACTTCCTTTCCCGGTACATATTAAAATACATGAGCTGATTTTGGGGAAAAAAATATTTGAAGAGGTTGATGTACATCTGGACCCAGCAACGCAAGGGCTCACTTTTTCAAAAGTTAAAGCAAAGGTAAAAGGTGCACGGGTTTCATTGTCTGGGCAATGGGACTATTTAGCGAACAAAAAGATCTCTGTGAAGGGAAAAATGGCAATCAAGAATTTTGGTGATTGCTTGGAAACCTTAGGATTTCCTGGCATGCTCGCCAGTGGCAAGGGCGCAATTGGATTTACTTTACAATGGATGGGGACACCGGCAAAAGTTGATACGGCTTCATTAACGGGGCATGCTGATTTTGCGTTAAGCCACGGTTCTGTTCAGGGGGTTAACCCGGGATTTGGCAGAATATTAAATTTACTGAATATTGACAGTGTGCAACGGAGATTAAATTTTGATTTTTCTGATGTGACCAGAAAAGGCTTGGCATTTAATAAGCTGAAGGGGAATTTTCAATTTGGTAAAGGCAGAATAAGCACAAACCATATCGAGCTCGATGGGCCTTCTGCTAAAATAGAAGTTTTTGGTCAAACAGATTGGGTGAATCAAGGTTTAAGTGGTAACATGGTTGTCATGCCAAATGTAACGGGGAGCTTACCGGTGGCTGCTGCTATTGCTGCGGGGAATCCTGCCGTAGGTGCTGCCGTGTGGATGGTTGATAAAATAGTAGGCAATAAAATTAAATCACTGCATCGCTACCATTACCGACTTGCGGGAACCTGGCATGCTCCTGAAATGCAGGAAGAGTCCTGATGACAATCGTTGCTGTTATTCAAATGGCCTCTGGGCCAGATATTCATGCGAATATGCTAAAAGCATGTTCATTAATA
Source organism: Gammaproteobacteria bacterium (assembly GCA_013288185.1). Classification (GTDB taxonomy): domain Bacteria; phylum Pseudomonadota; class Gammaproteobacteria; order Berkiellales; family Berkiellaceae; genus Berkiella. The sequence continues at coordinate 13,027 of JABDCK010000010.1, read as the reverse complement.
GAGAAAGCCGCGCACAAAGGCGCACAATTGGTGGTATTGCCGGAAGAATTTGCTACCTTAGGCATACCTGTGCTTGAAAAGTGTGCCTTGGCAGCTCGCGTTGAAAAAGAGGTGCTCCCACCGTTAGCCCACATAGCAAAAAAGCATAAGCTTTGGTTGGTGGGGGGAACACTTCCCACGCCTGCTGGGCATCATAAAATATATTCTAGTTGCTTTGTTTGGGACCCAGCAGGGCATTGTGTGGCACGTTATGACAAAATGCATTTATTTGATGTGACCGTTGGAAAAGGTGAGCAATATCGCGAATCCGACAATGTGAGTCCTGGGAAGCAAGTGGTGGTGCTTGAAACGCCCATCGGAAAAATAGGACTTGCCATATGTTATGATATAAGATTTCCGGAGCTTTTTAGAAGCTTTATGTTAAAAGGGGTTCAGCTAGTGGTTTTACCTTCCGCGTTTACAATAAACACGGGGAAAGCGCACTGGGAAATTTTATTAAAAGCGCGCGCAATAGAAAATATGTATTATATGCTTGCACCCAATCAATATGGTAACCGCTATGGGCATTCTATGATTATAGGCCCATGGGGAGAAACTCTTGCTTTTCAAGAGACAGGTGATGGCGTGCTCATTGCTGAAATAGAGTTAGAAAAAATGCGCCTATTGCGTCAGCAGTTTCCAGCGCTTTCGCATTGCAAGGAGAATTATTTATGAATAGAGTAGAGATTGCGACCGCGCGCTTATTAAGTCCTGCAGGGCTTAGTGTGAATGATTTGGAACGCGTATTAGGTCAACTATTAGGGCATCGCATTGATTCGGGTGATTTATATTTTCAAAGTGTGCAGCATGAATCTTTTTCACTGGAAGATGGGATTGTAAAAGAAGGCAGTTTCAATCTTGATCATGGGGTGGGGGTGCGCGCTATCAGCGGTGAAAAGACAGGCTTTGCCTATTCGGATGATATCATTTTACCTGCATTAGAACAGGCAGCAAAGGCTGCGCGTGGTATTGCACAACTTGGGCAACCGCAATCATTATGCGTTTGGCAACGCCAACCGCAGGTAGCGCTCTATACGGAGAATAATCCATTAGACTCCATGAAAACAGAGGATAAAGTAGCACTTTTGCAACAAATAGATAAATACGTACGCAGCCTGGATCCGCGGGTAATACAAGTTATGGTAAGTTTGTCTGGCGTATTTGACACTATTTTAGTGGTGGGGAGTGATGGCACCTTTAATGCAGATATTCGGCCGCTGGTACGTTTAAATGTAAATGTGATTGTGGAGCAACAAGGGCGCCGTGAGTCGGGTTCTGCCGGTGGCGGTGCGCGGTCAACGTATGATTTTTTTCTTGAAGACAATCGTGCGTTTGTCTATGCGCAGGATGCAGTTCGTCAAGCGCTGGTGAATTTAGAAGCGGTGGATGCCCCTGCCGGAAACATGACGGTAGTACTGGGTCCTGGTTGGCCAGGCATTTTGTTACATGAAGCGGTTGGGCATGGTTTAGAAGGAGATTTTAATCGCAAAGGCAGCTCTACCTTTAGTGGTCGAATGGGTGAGCGGGTTGCATCGCCCCTGTGTACGGTAGTGGATGATGGGACATTGTTGAATCGTCGGGGTTCGCTCACCATTGATGATGAAGGGGTGCCAACGCAACGCACGGTTTTAATAGAAAATGGCATTTTAAAAGGATATCTTCAAGATAAACTCAATGCAAAACTCATGAAAGTCGCCCCAACCGGTAACGGTAGGCGAGAATCTTTTAGCCATATTCCCATGCCACGGATGACCAATACGTTTATGTTACCTGGGCCCCATCAACCAGAGGATATTATCGCTTCTGTTGAAAAAGGGCTTTACGCCGTAAATTTTGGTGGTGGTTCTGTGGATATCACCTCCGGCAAATTTGTTTTCTCCGCCAATGAAGCCTATTTAATTGAAAATGGTAAAATTACGCGTCCAGTTAAAGGCGCAACGTTAATTGGCAATGGTCCTGATGTGATGACAAAAATTGTCATGGTGGGTAATGACTTGGCGCTTGATGAGGGTATTGGTACCTGTGGTAAACAAGGGCAAAGCGTACCGGTTGGCGTTGGCCAACCAACCATCCGAGTAGATAATCTTACCGTGGGCGGAACAAAATGATTGAATTTATTAATGAATCGCAATATCAGCAAATAGTCCATGATATGTTAACCATGGCAAGAAAAATGGGCGCCTCTGCAGCTGAGGTTGGCCTCAGTAGCGCGGTTGGTTTAAATGTTACGGTGCGTTTAAATGAAATTGAGACATTAGAATTTAATCGGGATAAAAGCATTGCCGTTACGGTCTATAAGGGAGATCGTAAAGGCACTGCTAGCACCACAGATATTAGTCCTGCTTCTTTGCAGGCAACGGTTCTTGCAGCTTTAAATTTGGCAAAACTGATGGAGCCTGATCCTTTTGCAGGTTTGGCCTTAATGAGCGATATGGCAACGGAGAAATTGGATTTAGATTTATATTATCCTTGGGATTTAACGGTTGATAATGCGGTTCGTATCGCCAAAGCTTGCGAGCAAAGCGCGCTAGACATAGATCAGAGAATGAAAAGTGATGGTGCTACATTAAATAGTGCACAGGGTTATCATGTATATGGGAATACCCATGGTTTTTTAGGATATTATCCTACCAGCAAACATAGCTTATCGTGTGTGATGATTGCGCAAGAGGCGAATGCCATGGAGCGGGATTATGAATACACCTTGTCACGTAAGCCAGACTTGCTTGAATCTCCAGAGAAAATAGGAAGAGCAGCATCCCATCGCGCATTAAACCGACTCGCCGCCAGAAAACTTCCTACCCAAAAAACGCCAGTGTTATTTCATGCTGATATTGCCGCGGGCATTATTAGCCATTTTTTGGCGGCAATATCGGGTGGCAGACTTTTTCGAAAATCCTCTTTTTTATTGGATTCACTCGGAAAATCTGTTTTCCCCCCGCATATGCATATTTATGAACGCCCGCATATCTTGGGAGGTTTAGGTAGTGCACCTTTTGATAGCGATGGTGTCAAGACGCAGGATAAGGATATTGTGGATAAAGGCGTTGTTAAGAGTTACCTATTAAGTGCTTATTCGGCACGCAAGTTAAATTTGCAAAATACAGGTAATGCGGGTGGCGCACATAACATATTGGTTAAATCTACGGGTGAAGATTATGCAGCCCTTATAAAAAAATTGGACAGAGGTTTGGTGGTAACAGAACTGATGGGTCCTGGGATTAATTTGGTAACCGGAGATTATTCACGGGGAGCGGCTGGCTTTTGGGTAGAAAATGGCAAAGTGCAATATCCAGTCCATGAAATTACCATTGCGGGAAATTTAGCACAAATGTTTAAGCAACTCATAGCGGTGGGCAATGATGTTGAGAAGCGCAGTAGTATTCAAACCGGATCTTTACTGATTGAAGAAATGACCTTAGCGGGCTCTTAATTAAAATAAAGGTGGCGAAATTTGAAATTGGGCTTGCCATTCTTTTAGTAAAGATAGGCTGACACCGCTGCCACCACAGACAATCACCACAATATTTTGAAAATCCGCTAAAATGGCCCGTTGCTCATAGAGTAATGCTAAAGAAGCACCACAAGAAGGTTCAACCAATAAACGATGATCATTGGCAAAACGGATACAAGCAGTGACGGCAGCTTTATCCGTGCAGGTTTGTGGAAAGACGGGATGTTTTTGCGACCATTCAAATGCTTTTTCACAAATTTGCTTTGCGCCGAGCGTGGTTGCAATGGTGTCAATTTTATCTAAACGCGTTAATTTTTTTTCCTTGAAGGAAGTTGCAAAGGAGGCAGCGCCTTGTGTTTCAGCGGTAATAATTGCCACATCTTGCCAACCCATATGATGCAATGCTTGTACCACACCACAAAACAGCCCGCCACCGCCCACGGATAAAATAATGGCATCCGGTTTGCCATTATCTTGTTTTAACTCTTCTATAATGGATGCATAGCCTTGCCAAATAACCGGGTGATTAAACGGTGGAATGTACGCTAAATCTTCCTCTTTTGCCATCTGTTGCGCAACGGTATCTGCCGCATCCCAATTTTCACCCGTAATAATAACTTGCGCATTTTCAGCCATTATCTTCTTGACCATCATGGCAGGCGTTGTTTTGGGAATCACCACTTTTGCTGGAATATTCAATATTTGACTAGCATAAGCAACCGCTAATCCCGCATTGCCACCAGAAGAGGATACAAACCCTTTAGCACCCTTTTTGGCATAATATGCACACAGTGCTCCAATGCCCCTATCTTTAAATGCCCCGCTCTCTTGGAGCGCCTCGCATTTTAAATTGATATTGCGCCCCGTGAGGCGGCTTAAAACATGCGAGTATATTAAGGGTGTATGTTTATAGAGTGATTTTTCTTTCATGGATGCTCCCTTCTATAAATTATAGTAAGATATTAGTATTAGTACTGGAATAGAGGTGTATATGCCTACGTTAATTGAAATTCTCAGAGCGCATGCGCCGGATGTTCCAATACAATCGGATTCTGCAATAAAAAAAGCTAATTTGATGTCTGAACAGTTATTTGCCTATATGCATGATGAAGATTTTGCACAAGAGGGCTTATGGCGTTTGCAAGGAAATGCCACTACGGTAAAAGGATATAAGGCACAAATGGAAGCTGATTTTGGTAATAGTAAAGTTATTGATAACCACGCAGAAGATTTTCGGGCCACACGTGATGATGTCATTACGCTCTATAAGCAATTTTTGAAAGAGGTTACCGATTGCAGTGAACTTGCTAAAAAAGAGATCCAAAGGATTTTTAAAAATCCCCCCATTAGTATACAAGATACTATTAAAAAGCTGAATGAGATTGGCGCATATGATGAAGCAATGTATTTGCATCAACTTATGCGTTTTGCAAAAAAAGCAGTAGCATTTGAAGCAACCAATAAAATGGGTCCTGCCAATTTTGCCCTTATGTTAGATCCTAATATTTCCCAAATGATAGGTGCTAATCCAGGAACTATTCCTGGATTGGCGGCAGCAATTACAGCAGAACTAGAGAATAAACTGGAAAATAATATTTATAACTTGCCATTTGATAAAGCGTATCCTGAAGATGCAAAGCCAATCGCTGCAGTTTATGTAAAAGCAATTGTGCCAGAATCAAAGATGCGAGAATTTTTGGATGCTTATGTCATTGCGGATACAGCAGTAAAAAATCCTAATGTATCAAAATCACTAAAATCTTTAGATAAAAAAATTAAAGCCGTAAGTGAAACCATTGAGAAATTAACGGATCCTATAGAAAGAGTAGTGGCGGGTAGTAAACTAGTTGAGCTATATAACGCAAGAGAAGCATTGCCGCCAACTCCTGAACCGCGCTTGGGACTTCTGAGAAGATTTGCTGATTATATAAAAAATAGATTATTTGGCAGACATGATGCGCCTTTACCTCCAGCCGCAACAAAAGCACCTCAAGCAGAATCCCCAATAAGTGAAACGCTTAGAAAAAATGTGCTTGAAGTAAAAATGAGTCCAGAATCCATTAAAATTATAGATGCCATGCTTGAAAAAGCCCGCAAGCGAGCTGATACTACGAGTAATCCTGCAAACCCGCCGCCGCATGTGAAATGGACTCCCAAAAAATAGATTATGCAATATCTCTATGTCTGACTTGGACATTCAGTTGCAGTTTTTGGGCACGTTGCGCTAAACGCTCGGTAATATAAACAGAACGGTGTTGGCCGCCGGTACATCCTATCCCTACGGTTAAATAGCTCCGATTATCCGCCTCAAAGCGGGGTACCCATTTATTTAAAAAATGAATGATGTCTTCAATCATATCATCCACTTCTGGATAGGTTTGCAGAAACTCCGTGACGGCTTTGTCTTGACCGGTAAGTGCTCTCAGATCAGGCTGCCAATAGGGATTGGGTAAGCATCTGACGTCAAAAATGAAATCGGCATCTGCAGGCATGCCCTTTTTAAAACCGAAGGATTGTACTTGCAGTTGTAAGCGACTGGTATTTTCTCTGGCAACCCTATCACGCACTAAACCGCATAATTGATGCTGCGTAAGTTGGCTGGTATCTATGGTAATATCTGCCATGCTGGCCAAGGGTTGTAATAAAGTTCGTTCATGTTCAATGGCTTCTTCTAAAGAGACTTTTTCATCGGTTAAAGGATGACGACGACGGGTTTCACTAAAGCGACGTAATAAACTTTTTTGATCCGCATCAAGATAAATGATTTCACTATGTAATCCTGGTTGGCGCAAGGTAGAAATTACATCTTTTAATAAATTTACGTCAGATGGCAAATTGCGCGCATCTATGCTTACTGCCAAGCGGGGATGGTCTTCTTGGAGTCGGGAGACAAGACCGGGCAGCATATCTACCGGCAAATTGTCTACGCAATAATAACCTAGATCTTCCAAGACATGTAATGAAATGGTTTTGCCAGAGCCTGAGCGACCACTGACAATGACGAGGCGCATATTATTCATTCGTTGCTCACCGTTTTAATTTTGTTTTGTGCTTTGCAACTTGTGCGGTAAGCTTGTCAGCTAATCCATCAATGGCAGCATACATATCTTTTTCTTCTGAAAACGCGTGAATTTCAGCTTTTGCCAGATGGACGGTTGCTTCCGCTTTTTGTTGAAATTTTTTATCAAGGGATAATACTACGTGCACATGGGTAATATTAGAAAAGCGACGTTCTAATTTTTCGAGCTTTTTGGTAACGTAGTCATGTAAAGCAGGGGTTACGTCAACGTGGTGTCCGGTAATAGTGATTTGCATGTTTCATTCCTCTTGATATTGTTAAACTAATTGTTTGCGTTTATTTGAGGGGGAAATTGTCATCGCTTCACGATGTTTAGTAACGGTTCTACGTGCAATATGGATCCCTTGCTGTGCAAGTAATTTTACTAATTGTATATCACTTAATGGGTTGCGAGGGCATTCAGTGGCAATTAATTTTTTTATCGATGCACGAATGGCAGTTCCTGCACTCAGCCCGCGGGATAAAAAATATTTTAATTCAAAGGTGCCGCGCGGGGTATGCAAATATTTTTGGGTGGTAATACGTGAAATAGTAGATTCATGCAAATTGAGCTGCTCGGCAACTTGCTGGAGCAGGAGGGGCTTCATTGCGGCTTCACCATGCTCTAGAAAACGCTTTTGATGCTGAACAAGTGTTTGTGTCACTTTGAGTAATGTCTGATTGCGTGTTGCAATACTCTTTAAGAACCACCGTGCCTCTTGTAATTGGTGGCGTAAAAATTGATTATCACGACTCGCATCACGATGTCGAATCAAAGAGGCATAATATTGATGGATTTGCAGCGGGGGATTACAAGCACTATTTAATTCCACTTGCCATTGGCCATTGTTTTTATAAGCATAAACATCTGGTGTGACATATTCTGTGATGTTTGCACTGATGGCACTGCCAGGCCTTGGGTTTAAAGATTGAATGCATTGAATGACGGCGTGTAATTCTGCACAAGATAATCCTAACCGACGTTTCAAGGTTGCATAATCGCGTTTACCTAAAAGCGCTAGATGATGATGGACCAGGATAAGGGCTTTATTGCGCCAAGGTAACTCCGGACGCATTTCTAGTTGGATTTTTAAGCATTCGCTTAAGTTTCTAGCCGCTATTCCTGCGGGCTCCAGTTGTTGAATGGTGTGCAGAATCGTTTCAACCTGCGACTTATCTATATCAATAACTTCTCTTGCCGTGCTCACAATTTCATCCAAGGAACAATCTAAGAACCCATCTTTATTAATAGCATCAATAATGATTAGTGCAATAAAGCTTTGGATCTCACTCAAATGCAAGTGTTGCAATTGTTCACATAAATGATCTTGTAAAGTGTGACATGTGCTTTGTTCTCTTTCAAAGGTATTGTATTTTAGTTCAAAAAGTGGGGGAGGTGGATTTTCATCTAGTTCAAGTAAAGGATTAGAGTCTAGTGCAGTTTGAATTTCCGATTGTAAATCCACCGCAGAAAGTTGCAATAAGCGAATGGCTTGCTGCAACTGCGGCGTCATTGATAGTTGGTTTCCTAGTTTTATCTGAAGTGATGGTTTCAACGCAGCTCTCCTTGCATTGCGCTATAGTGTAAAGGTTTCCCCTAGATAAACTTCTCGCACCAATGGGTTGCTCAAAATACACTGGGGTGGACCATTGGCAATCACTTTTCCTTCGTTAACGATAGTGGCTTGGTGACAAATATCCAGTGTTTCTCTGACATTATGATCAGTAATCAGGATCCCAATTTGTTTTTGGGCTAATAATGAGATTTGATGTTTAATCTCATTTACGGAGATCGGATCTACGCCTGCAAACGGTTCATCCAATAGCATAAATTTAGGGGAGCAGGCGAGTGCACGTGCAATTTCAACCCGTCGGCGCTCTCCACCAGATAAACTAATCCCTAATGAGTCTTTCACCTGGGTGAGATGAAATTCTTCAAGGAGTTCTTCCAGACGCTGCTGTCGGGATTTTTTGCTCAAGTGTTTACGCGTTTCTAAAATGGCTAATAAGTTATCTTTAACTGAAAGTTTTCTAAAAATAGAAGCTTCTTGGGGCAAATAGCCAATCCCGTTACGCGCACGCACATGCATTGGTAAGTGTGTGAGATCCTGTGAGTCTAATTTTATGCTGCCGCCATCACAATTGATAAGTCCAACTATCATATAAAAACAAGTCGTTTTACCCGCGCCATTCGGTCCTAATAAACCCACGACCTCGCCCGAACGTACTTGCAGCGAAACATCTTTAACAATTTCACGTTTTTTATAGGATTTTTTTAAATGTTCGGCAGTTAAAATATGCATCAAGGGTTAACTCCGCGGATAAAAAGTAATGATGGGACGTTCATTACTTTGTTTAGTGGCTGTGACGACTTGCGTATCCAGTTGATAACGCAGGGTAGGACCTTGAAATTCATCTTGCAGATGACTCAAGGTGGCAGCACCTTCCAAAATAATTAATTGTTTGGCAGGATAGTAGTAAATAGTTTTAGCCGTGGCATGAATAGGCTCAGGATTCTCATTTAATTTTCCTTGAAAAGTAGCAGGGTTTCCTTTAGCGGTGATGAGATTAAGATGTCCTTTGAGATCTCTTTCCATCGTTAATTTATCTGCTCGTAATTCATGGGACCCTTGCACCAAAATCACATTCCCTTCATGGATAGCTTGACGACTGATTTGTTCAAAAGAGGCAATATCCGATTGAATTTGGATGGGAATATTAGGATCTATTCCCTGATGCATGGCAAAGCAAGCGGGGATGCTAAAGCTTAATATAAATACCAGGTTACGCATGTGGCACAACATAAGAACAATTCACATCTTTTAAAAATTCAATATGATGACGATTCAAATAGGCGCGCATGCCTAAAGCATGGATCTCCATGCCTTGTCCATAGACTGCAACTGGCGCATCGGTTAATGCGGTGGGTTGTTGTGGAAAAAATAATAACGTTTCCGTTTTCAATTGCCATCCTTTATCGTTGATATGGCCTATGCGTTCAACCACCACATTTTGTGAAAGATGTAATTTCTCCAGTTGACCACCCATTTCAGTTGCAAAGCCTTCGCCATTTTTTGCTGAAATAAACCAGGCACTACCATCCAAAGGATAAACTTTTAAAGTAGGTGCAACCATTTGCGTAACGGTTTGACCTTTGTGGTGTACCCAAGAATCCATAGAGACAACTTGTGCTAATCGCCCTTCATGGTCAAAACGTTGTGCATGCACACCCACCATGGACTCATCAATTATGGCAGTGGGTGCTTGATTGGTAAAAGAGACTTCGGGTGCAAACTTGAGTGAAATGATAATGAAGATAGTTATTAAAAATAAAAAAAGTGCGCTACAGAGTCGAAGTATCATAAGACACCCGCACGCAGCAAATCATGCATATTTAAAGCACCTAAGAGCTTACGGTTATGATCAACGACAAATAAGCCATTAATTTTATGGGTTTCCATAATGCGTAAAGCTTCTGCAGCCAATATGCCTGCTTCAATGACTTTACCATTAGGTGTCATGACGGTGGTGATAGACGTAGTATGGATATCAATGTTTAGATCAAAAGCGCGACGTAAATCACCATCTGTGAATAAACCGACTTGTATTTGTGCATCATTGACAATGGCGGTCATACCTAACCGGCAGCGAGTCATTTCCATTAACGCTTCTTTTATGGTTGCATGACAGGTAACGACGGGTATATTTTCACCTTTATGCATAATATCATCAATTTTAAGTAGCAACCGCCGGCCAAGTCTGCCCCCGGGATGTGAGAGCGCAAAATCTTGTTTGCTGAAACCCCTGGCCTCTAATAAAGTAACCGCCAGGGCATCCCCCATCACTAATGTGGCGGTAGTACTAGAAGTGGGCGCCAGTCCCAAAGCACAAGCTTCTTGTTCTACGCTTATATCCAAATTTACATTCGCGCAATTGGCTAAGGTCGATTTTGGGTTGCCGGTCAGCGTAATTAATGTCACACCTAAACGTTTGAACAGGGGTAGTATGGTTAAAATCTCTTCGGTTTCGCCGGAGTTTGAAATGGCGATGACCGTATCATTTTCCGTTATCATCCCCATATCGCCATGGCAAGCTTCTGCTGGGTGAACAAAAATCGCAGGGCTGCCTGTGCTGGCTAAGGTTGCGGCGATTTTACGACCGATATGGCCAGATTTTCCCATTCCCATCACGACAATACGGCCTTTATGTTGTACGCATTGTAGTAAAAGTTCACAGGCATTTCCAAAATCACTGGAAATACGCTCAGTTAATGCAAAGATAGCTTGGGCTTCCAAGGCGATGACTTTTTGACCCCTGCGTGATATATTGTGCCATTTTTTGTGGGGCGATAGTGGTTTTCATCATATTAATGTCAGTCACATTCCAAAATGTAAGTAATGGCTAATAAAATTAGCTAATATTAACATAGAATATTTTCTTGTGTCATTCTTATATAAATAACTAATATAAATGTAATCTTAAATACTGTATATAATGAGTCTTTATGTCCGAAGTCGAGATCCAGAACTTATCTTTCGCCTGGGGCAATGGTGATGCACCACGGGTTATTTTTGATAACATCAATATTAATGTGCCAACTGGCAAAATAACCGCTATAATGGGACCCAGCGGAAGCGGTAAAACCACCTTGTTGCGCTTAATTGGTGGCCAATTAAGCCCTACGCAGGGTAACATTTTAGTCAATGGTCAAAATATACCCACACTCAATCGAAGAGAACTCTATAAAGCGCGTCGTCAAATGGGCATGTTATTTCAAAGTGGTGCCTTATTTTCTGATTTAAATGTTTTTGAGAATGTCGCTTTTCCTTTAAGAGAACATACCAATTTAACCGAATCATTCATACGAGATATTGTTTTAATGAAACTAGAAGCTGTTGGATTACGCGGTGCGCGTAATTTGATGCCCAGTGAGTTATCAGGAGGAATGCAAAGACGTGCGGCTTTAGCAAGAACGATTGCCCTGGATCCTACCTTGATAATGTATGATGAACCTTTTGCGGGCCAAGATCCTATTTTTATGGGTGTTTTAGTCAAGCTGATTAAATTGCTGAATGAAGCGTTAGGGATAACCAGTATTATTGTTTCACATGATGTGCCTGAGACTTGTAGCATTGCGGATTACATTTATTTGATTGCCGATGGTAAGGTAATCGGAGAAGGTGCGCCTAGCAATATTGAAAAACATGCTTCTGGTTGGGTGCAGCAATTTATCCACGGGTTGCCAGATGGGCCGGTACCCTTTCATTTTCCTGCCCAGAATTACGAACAAGATCTCATGAAAGGTGACGCGTGATCAATCCTATTCAAAACCTTGGAAAAATGGTCTTAAATTTCTGCAAAGCAGCGGGCAAAACGGTTATTTTTTTATTGCAATCTATTATTGCCAAGCCTTCGCCGGTTAAAGGATTTACCTTACTCATCCCGCAGCTTTACATGGTCGGTGTGCTATCTATCGTTATTATTGTTGTGTCTGGTTTGTTTATAGGCATGGTTCTGGGATTGCAAGGTTATACCACCTTAGTAAAATTTGGTGCAGAGCAAGCGTTGGGACAATTAATTGCCTTGAGCTTAGTACGAGAATTAGGTCCCGTGGTGGGGGCATTATTGTTTGCCGGTAGAGCCGGTTCTGCATTAACGGCAGAAATAGGTTTAATGAAAGCCACGGAGCAACTTGCCAGTATGGAGATGTTAGGCGTTGATCCCTTGCGGCGTATTGTTGCGCCGCGATTTTGGGCAGGACAAATTTCTATGCCAGTATTGGCGTTGATATTTAGTGCTGTTGCTATTTACGGCGGCTATATGGTGGGCGTGCAATGGTTAGGGGTTGATGAGGGATCTTTTTGGGCCAATATGCAATCTTCCGTTGACTTTTACGATGATGTTTTGAATGGGATCATTAAGAGTGTTGTTTTTGGTACAGTGGTCACTTGGATTGCGGTTTATCAGGGATATGTTTGTCCTCCCACTTCAGAAGGGATAAGTAAAGCTACTACACGAACGGTGGTATTCTCATCTCTAGCCATTCTGGGATTGGATTTCTTACTTACAGCAGTGATGTTTGGAGGATTGCACTAATGCAAAAGCGGGCAGTTGAAATTGCTGTTGGAATATTCTTTTTATTGGGAATTGCGGCATTTACCGTGTTAGCATTTTCAGTTAGTGGTCTTAGCACTATTTCATTCTCAAATGAAGGATATACGGTTACTGCGGATTTTGAGAACGTGGGGGGGTTAAAACCGCGGGCGCGTATTTCAATCGCGGGGGTTGTCGTTGGTCGCGTGGATGCCATCACTTTTGATAAGAAATTTTACTTAGCACGGGTCGCGATGACCTTTGATAAAAAAATCAATAACATTCCAGTTGACACTCGTGCTAGCATCTTAACGTCAGGCTTGTTGGGTGATAACTATATTGGGTTAACACCTGGCTTTAGTGATGAGTATTTTAAGGAAGGT
>JABDCK010000009.1:29215-44404 GCA_013288185.1 Gammaproteobacteria bacterium | reverse complement strand
TAAAGCTTTCAATTAATGCTAACTTCTTTTTTCTAGAACCGGCTTTAATCTGCGGGCGTTTAATTTCTTAAGACTGGATTGCTTCGCTAAAAGCTCGCAATGACGGATCCTAATTTCAAAGTGGAACGGGTATATAGTTAAATGGAAGCCGAAAATTGCTTAATAGCTATTTTTGGCATATTATTATTTCTACGTCTCAAATTATAACCGTTTAAAATATTAGGAGCGTTAGTTACTTTTTGAATATCAGACATTGTCTGCATTCGCAAAGTTAAATAATTAATCATTTCTTCGTTCTTTTGTTCTTTTGCAATATCAAGAGGAGTTTGACCGTTTATAGCCAAAGCATCAATCTTGGCACCAACTTCTTCAACTAACACTTTAACTATATCTAAATGTCCCTTCAAAATTGCAGTATGTAAAGCAGTCACCCCATTAAGAAAGGAATTAACATTCGCTCCTGCTTGGCATAGTAATCTTATATTGTTCTGGCAATTCCCTAAAAATGAAGAACTAATTAATACCTCATCAAGATTTACGCCCGCATTTTGCGCCAGCTTAATCAAATCAACCAATTCATGCACTAATCCTGTAACTAATAAACCCATAGGATCTTTTTGACATTCATTTACATCCAAATAGAATTCAGGCATTTGACCTTCTATTTCAGCCTCTATTGTGCTACGCCGTGTATTCCAATAAGAAACCACTTGCTCAGGGTCAGAAAGAGAAAAATTTTCTAAAATTTGTATAACATACTGCGGATTAGCAAAAAAAATTCCGTAACAATCATCAAAAGGTAATTTACGCTCAAGATACTCAAAGAACTTATCTTTTGCGCGCGAGCAGCTTGCAAAATTTATTGGAACAATATGGTATTTTTCTCGATCAATTCTTGCTGCAGGGTCACTTAACATCCCTTTTAGATGCGCTGCACCCAGTATCAATATCGCATGTTCATTTTCCTGATTTAATTCTTGAGCCATCACTGCATTTCTTTCAGAAACGGTTGCAAGCTTATTTCTTTCAGGATGATTATCTATTCCTTTAAACACCGCTTGATTATTTTTTACACGCTCTAAAACATAGGATCCCATTGGATCTAATACTTCTTTTCCTCGAGGCAATTCTACAAAAAACATTCTAATACCAACGCTTACAGCAGCACTATATATTTCCAATTTCATTTGCTCAATATTAAATTGATTGTGGGATTCTCCCAAAATAATAAGAAGTTTTTTTCTTTTTTGCGTAGCATACTTAAATTCTTTATTCAGCAAATCTAAAAATATTTCTCTGAGTTTTTTTAGATTTTCCGTTCCAACACCAATACGTTGTTTAACGTAGGCGAAAAATTCACTGGAACAAGCAGCCTCGGTTAAATAAAATTTCAGGGGGTAAGAATCATATAGATTCATATCCATTGATAGAAAATAATCAAATAATTCTTTATTTTCTCTTTGTACGGCAAAAAATATCGGCATGTATCCATTTATTGAACGAGCCGTGATATTTGCACCTGCTTTAACGAGAAGATCTGCAATACCGGCATGTCCTGCCATATGCAAAGGAGTCCATAAATTTGCGTCTATCGCGTTAACATCAAACCCAGCGGTAATTAATGTCTGAACCACACTAGTATTGCCAATCAAGACTGCACAATGCAATAACGAGCCTCCACCCACCCTGCGATAATTTTTGTCTGCGCCCGCTTGACATAACAATGGAATATCTTCATTTTTTCCAAAAAGTACTGCTTCTAATAGCGCTTCTTCAAGATTTGCACCTTTGTCTTTCGCCTCTTGGATCAATTCAATTGATTTATCCTGAAGACCTTTAAGCAAAATGTTCTTTGGGGATGCAAGGACCGTTTTAGTCATGCTGCGTGTAAGTGGGCCAGCTCTCATATAAACCTCTTAAAAGCCAAAATGGCACATTGCGCATTTTAACTTATCAAGTTAACTTGTCAAGACCTATTCAATAGTGGATATTATACAATCTTTACTGCCGTCTCTTTTCCTTGTCCACAATGCTGCCCTTGTTATAGACTATACTCCGTAAATGGCGGATATATTCGGAGTATTGTCTAATGAAGTTTATCGAAAGATTGTTGCAACTACCCCTATCTAGGAGCCTTTTTTTATTTGGCGCTAGAAATACAGGTAAAAGTACCTTGTTGAAACACATTTTTGGTTCTAAAAATACGTTTTGGATAGATCTGCTAGATCTGGAATTGGAAGAACGGTATTCAAGAGAACCCATTAGCTTTAAGCATGAAGTTCTAGCTTTGGAAGAAGATGTAAAATATATCATTATTGATGAGATACAGAAATTACCCAAACTTTTAGATATTGTTCATCAGTTAATAGAAAGTACAGATAAAATTTTCATAATGACAGGATCTAGTGCGCGCAAATTAAAACATGGTGGTGCAAATTTATTAGCTGGACGAGCCTTCGTTTATAATCTATATCCTTTTACGTCCATTGAGCTAGGTAAAAATTTTGACCTTGATGCAGCGTTGCATTGGGGGACTTTACCGTCGATTTTAACTAAAATGAAAACTGAAGATGATAAAACGAGTTTTTTACAGGCCTATGCTCAAACATATCTTAAGGAAGAAATATGGCTGGAGCAGTTTATACGAAAAATTGATCCTTTTAGGAAATTTCTTGAGGTTTCTGCCCAATGCAATGGACAAATTATTAATTTTGCAACCATTTCTAGAGATGTTGGGGTTGATGATAAGACAATAAAGCAATATTTTTCAATCTTAGAAGATACCTTAATGGGATTTATGTTAGAGCCTTATAATGGATCATTTAGGAAAAGATTACATGCTAAGCCTAAATTTTTCTTTTTTGATACGGGGGTTTGCCGGGCCTTAAGCCGTATGCTTTCTGTGCCCATTAAAAAATCTACGAGTTACTATGGAGACGTATTTGAACACTTTATCATTTTAGAATGTATGCGTTTAGCAAGTTATTATTTTCCTGAATATCGCTTCTCATATCTTAAAACTAAAGATGATGTAGAAATAGATCTCATTGTAGAGCGTCCAGGTAAAAAACTTCTTTGTATAGAAATTAAAAGCTCGGATAGTATTAGGGAAGATAAACTGTCATCTTTTGCTAATTTGGTGAAAGATATAGAAAATAGCGAGGCTATCTGTATTTCACAAGAACCTCGCACTAAAAAGATTGGCGAAATTATAGTTATTCCATGGCAAATAGCATTGCGTAAATATTTTATTCATAATGTTGATATTATACAATCTTAAGCGCCGTCTCTTTCCCTTGTAAAATCTGCAAAGCTTGTTTATCTGCCGCTGTAATCACTTGATAATCTCCCTATGCGAATTATTAATATCTCCAGCTCAAGCGCCTGCCAAAACCATAAACTTATCATATTCACCCTGCCAGAGATCTTTGAGAAATTCTTCATAGCCAACAATGTCGATACTTTCTTCGATTCGAGAAACACGATCAAGAGATACCAAAATATATTTCTGGCAAATTTTTTCTTCTTGCAATACTTTCAAGCCCTGTAAATGTTTTGAAGTGATGGATTGACTACTTTTCACTTCTATAGCCAGCATATCTCCGATTAAAAAATCAACTTCCTGGCCGTGTTTTGCTTGCCAAAAAGTCAATGGCGCTTTATTGCGCGTATAACTAAGATAGGCTCGGATTTCTTGATATATAAAATGCTCAAACGCTTGGCCAAAACCATCTGTCCCATTTGAGAGGCTTCGTATTTGCGCTATATGATTACGTACGCCCACATCAAAAAAGTAAAACTTGCCAGTGCTAATAGCTTTACGCTTTACCGTTTTCGTCCAAGGCTCTACAATCTTCCCTAATAAGGTATCTTCTAAAATTTGATAATATGCTCTAATCGTGGCAGGACTCACTCCAGCATCACTTCCAACCTCAGTAAAATTAAGCAATTTACCACTCATGAACGCTGCCATTCGCAAGAATTTTGCAAAAGGTTGCGTTTTTCGAACAAGTGCTTCTGCTAAAATTTCCTGATTCATATATATACTTGCATAAGCTGCAAGTTCTTCTTCAGGTTCATCACTAAGGTAAATATGAGGTAATCCACCAATTTGCAAGTATCGCTCAAGTGAAAAATCAGGGATCTCATTTTTCACTAATGGAAATAATTCCGCTTCCCAAGCTCTTCCTCCTAGCAAATTTACATCGGCTTTTCGCAACTTACGTGCACTACTGCCCGTGAGTAAAAAACGTATCTTTTGGCTTTCAATTAATCGATGCACCTCATTTAAAAGAGGAGGAAACTTCTGAATTTCATCAATTACCACAATAGTTTTTTCGGATTTCCTTTTATTGATCATCCCCTCTATTGACCAGGGTGCACTCATTAATGTAGTAAGAACATCAGAACGCAAAAGATCTATGATAAATGCATGATCTCCGAGCTGATGCTCAATGAGGCTAGTTTTACCCGTTGAGCGTGGACCAAATAAAAAGAATGATTTCTTGGAAAGCAAATCAACTATGTCTAGAAAACGGTTTAAATACACTATTTCTTCTCCAATCACGGATAATCAATAGTACTACTTCCGAATTACCGGAAATTCTAAAGTAGTACTTCGGAATATCCGGAGTATTGGCCATTTCGGGTAAATAATCAAGCTTTCCTGGCGATCCGCTCAGTCCTGCTACCGGCTATAGAATTATTCTTCATACAATCTTAAGCGCCGTCTCTTTCCCTTGTAAAATCTGCAAAGCTTGTTTATCTGCCTCTGTAATCACTTGCGAAACCGTTTTGCTGACTTCTTCAACATTATCTAAATTTTCAATGGCCATGGGTTGCCCTAAATATAAAACCACTTTGGCAAAAGGGCGTGGTAATTGATATTTATCCCAAGAATTAAACTGCCATTTATGCGAATAAGCAGCGCCAAAAGGAATAACGCCTAATCCTGCTTTATAGGCTAAAAAAGAAATACCCGCTTTGGCTGCAAATTCAGGGCCACGGGGGCCATCTGCGGCAATACCCACAGAATAGCCCTCTTTAGTGGCGGCAATGAGTTTTACTAAACTACTAATACCTTTACGGCTTGATGAGCCACGGATGGTATGATATCCCACCAGATTCAACCAAGTTGCCAGCATATCCCCATCTCTTGAAGCACTGACCAAAGCAACTTGTTTTTGATTCCCACGTTTTGGCATGAGCATTAATGGTGCAAATTGCTTCCCATGCCAAAAGCCATACACGTATTGACGATTGGGATCTACCTCCGGGTGCGAGTAGATACTTACCCGCAACGTTTTATATAATAGTTGCGTAACATAATGGGCTATTTTTCCTATAAAGGTTGGAGAAAGAATTCGCATTTACACACCACGCGTCAAAGTGATAAAACTATAATTGTAAGGATGTTGTTCATCTTTGAGAAAATCCTGGCGCGAGGTTTCTTGCCAGGCATTAACGTCAAAAGAAAAAGTGGCATCACCGTTTAAAAGGGTATCCACGATGGTTAAATATAAACAAGATGCTTCTGGATAAAATAAACGATAAATCTCTGCGCCCCCAATAATCATTACTTCCGGCGCACTACCGGCTGCCAACAATGCCTCTGCTACAGAATGCACAATAGTTGCGCCATCTACTTGAAAAGATTTATTTTGGGTTAAAAGTATATTGTGTCGCCCCGGCAATAGTTTCCCAATAGATTCATAAGTTTTACGCCCCATGATAATAGGCTTACCTAAGGTAAGCGCTTTAAAATGTTTTAAATCATTAGGAAGATGCCACAAAAGTTGATTATTTTTTCCAATCACACCATTGTTTGCCATGGCTACTATTAAGCTTATTTTTCTCACGTTACATCACACTGCAATGGGCGCTTTAATGCCCGGATGACATTGATAATCGGTTAAAACAAAATCCTCAAAACAAAAATCATCAATATTTTTAATTTTGGGATTCAAGCGCATGTGGGGTAATGGGAAAGGCTCTCGCGCCAATTGCGTTTTGGCTTGCTCCAGATGATTAACATATAAATGCGCATCCCCCAAGGTATGAATAAATTCCCCCGGCTCAAGTCCGGTGACTTGCGCTACCATTAAGGTTAATAATGCATAAGAAGCAATATTAAAGGGTACCCCTAAGAATATATCTGCACTGCGCTGATATAATTGGCACGATAAACGATTATTCACCACATAAAATTGGAAAAAACAGTGGCAAGGAGCCAGTGCCATTTTATCTAATTCTGCCACATTCCAGGCACTGACAATCAAACGCCGGGAATCTGGATTTTGCTTAATGGCCTCAATCACTTGGGCCAATTGATCAATATGTTGCCCCCCTGGGGTTGGCCAAGAACGCCATTGCTTGCCATAAACTGGGCCAAGGTTGCCGGATTCATCTGCCCATTCATCCCAAATGGTTACCTGATTTTCATGCAGATAACCAATATTGGTTTCCCCTTTGATAAACCAGAGTAATTCAAAAATAATGGAACGTAAGTGACATTTTTTAGTGGTCACTAAGGGAAAACCTTCACGTAAATCAAACCGCATTTGATAGCCAAAGCAACTGAGGGTGCCGGTACCGGTACGATCTTCTTTATGACTGCCCTTGTCCATCACGTGGCGCATTAACATTAAATACGGTTGCATGGGGTCTCCATAGTAAATATAAACCAAACAGTATCATGGGCAGACATAACACTTGTCCCATGGTTAACCAATTAAACGCTAAATAACCCAGTTGTTGATCAGGTTGACGAAAGAATTCCTCAAAAAACCGGATAAATCCATATCCCGCCAAAAATAAGCCACAAACTGCTCCAATTTTACGGGGCTTACTCGCATAAATCCACAATATAATAAACAATAATACGCCTTCTAATAAAATGGCATATAATGGCGATGGATGACGTGGGAAAGGACCGGCCTGTGGGAAAACCATTGCCCATGGGACATCTGTTACCCGCCCCCATAATTCACCATTGATAAAATTTCCCATGCGCCCGGTGGCAAGCCCAACCGGTATTACGGGGGCAATTAAATCGCCTATAAATAACAAGGGATAATGAAAATGGCGCGCATAAAGCCAGGTTGAGAGGAGTACGCCTAATAACCCCCCATGAAAGGACATCCCGCCTTGCCAAATTTTAAAAAAGGCTAATGGATCTTGAAACCAATTTCCCCAGCCATAAAATATAACATAACCGATGCGTCCTCCCAGGATGACGCCAAGGGCCGTATAAAACAATAAGTCATTAATCTTTTCTGTGCTTTCCCAGCCCGGCAAGGTTTTGGTGCGCAGTCTAAGCAGCATCCAAGCCCCAAGAAACCCGCACAAATACATCATCCCATACCAGCGGATCTGTAATGTGTCAGTTATATGCAATATAACGGGATTAATATGCGGATATTGAATCATAAAACCTCATGCTATAAAGGCCATTTAGGCAGCATCTGCCAAGCTGCTATCAGTAATACTCCCCCAAAAATACGTTTAATAATGCGTGTTGGCAAGTGATTGGCCAAATACGCGCCCGCGGGTACCCCACATACACTCCCCACCCCGATGAGCAATGCACCTGGCCAGTAAACATATCCCACGGTTAAGGGCGGCAATGCTTGGTGAGAATGCCAACCAACAAACATCGCCCCTATCGCCCCCAAGGTGATTGTCGGGAATACACTGGCAATTGAGGTTGAAGTGGCTTGCACCATCGGCAACCCTAGCCACATCAGAAAGGGGATCAACAATACACCGCCACCAATCCCTAACAAGCTTGCCAACACACCAATGATGCCCGTCAACATAAATACTACTATCCGGGAGTGTGAACGCATTTTTATGGCTTCATTATCCGCATTAAAGATCATCTCTATGCCAACCAGCATGCGAATACCTAAGATTGACACCAGAAAGACAAAACCATAGCGCAAATGGTTTGTTGAGATATACCGAAGGAGCAATGCGCCACAAGCCGCACCGATAAGTAAGCCGGGCAATAATATTTTTAACAAAGGCCAGCGCACATTTTTATATTTATTTTGCGCCCAGGTTGCCATGCCGGTGGTAAAAATCATTGCTGTCAGGGTTGTGCCCGTCGCAAATTGCATTAACACCTGGCTCGGGAAATGTTTAAAAATAAAAAATGCCATTAAGCCTGGCACCAGGATAACCCCGCCTCCCAGCCCTAAGAGCCCGGACAATACGCCGGCAAATATGCCAAGAATCACCAGACCAAGAAACTCCATAGAAATTTGTCCTTTTACGCGAATTTAAGCAAATTTAGGGGCAATAATATTAAGCAATTTATCCAAGGCGCCTCGATTTTCCTCAACAACCGTCTTGGCATTGAACCCTTGCTTTTTACATAAATTATCATCTTCCAATAACCGGGTAAGCGCTGTTTTTAACGCATTGGCATCGGCAACCACCGTCACGCCATCTGCAGCCATTAGCATTTCACTGATAGCAACAAAATTAAAGAGTTGTGGTCCGGTAAGAATAGGTAACCCCAGCGCAGCAGGTTCCAATAGGTTATGTCCCCCAACAGGCACTAAACTGCCGCCCACAAAAGCAATATCACTGGCGGCATAAAAAAGCGCCATCTCTCCCATGGTATCGCCTAAGAACACATCCGTATGGATACCACAGGCTTGCTTTTGACACCGCCTTACCACTTGAAAGCCGCGCTCCTGACAAGCTGCGGCAACGCGGTTAAATCTATCAGGATGTCTGGGAACTAATAAAAGTAATAAATCTGGGAAAGTGTTTTTGAGTGCAGCGTACACATCCAGCATGATGGTTTCCTCCCCTTCATGCGTGCTTGCCGCAACCCATACCTTACGAGCTTTACCTAGTTCCGCCCGTAATTCGCTGCCGGCATCCGCTAAATAGGTGGGTAACTGTAAATCAAATTTTATATTCCCCGTTTCCCAAATAGCCTTCGGTGCCACTCCTAAATTTTCAAAGCGTTTCGCATCCAAAGCACTTTGCGCTGCTACCCCACAAACCGGGCGTAACATCCAGCGCATAAAACCCCCTAACCAGTGATAACGCTGAGTAGAACGGGGAGATAAACGGCCATTCGCAATCAGTACGGGCAAGCCGCGTTGATAACAATTGTGTAATAAATTAGGCCACAATTCTGTTTCCATCAAGATAAGCAGTTTCGCTTTGATTCGTTTAAAAAAGCCATGCCAAGCCCATGGTAAGTCATATGGCATATAGCAATGATAGATTTGCTTACCCAAAATATCTTTAAACGCGGCTTGTACCCGCTCTGAGCCGGTCGGCGTCGTGGTGGTTATTAGAATAGGTGTTTGGGGATATTGCGCACGCAAACGGTGCACTAAGGGGATTGCAGAGACGGCCTCACCCACAGAGACCGCGTGTAGCCATAGTACTTTTTCTAGCGGGGGCAACGGTATATGGCCTAAACGCTCCAGCCACCGCCGGCGATAGGCAGGAAATCTTAGGCTTCTAACCCACATGCGAAAAAAGATCCAAGGCAGCAAACACGTAAACACTGCGCTATAAAACCATCGTAAAAGCTGCCAATGCATATCAACCCTTTTTATAGTAAATTAAGGAAAAGTATTTTAACTGCTAAAGCAAATCCGCTACCATCTACTTTTGCATATAAAGATAAGATTAATTTAGGTGACAAAATTAAGCGTTATTGTTGTTACAAAAAATGAAGCACATAATATTGAAGACTGTTTAGCCTCTGTCACCTTTGCGGATGAAATTATCGTATTTGACTCCGGTAGTACAGACAACACGACCGAATTGTGCAAAAAATATACCCAAAAGGTCACGGTTACCCCTGATTGGCCTGGTGATGGCCCGCAAAAAAATCGAGCCCTACAAGCAGCTACGTGCGATTGGGTCCTGTGCTTAGATGCAGATGAACGGGTCAGCCCCCATTTAGCTAAAGAAATTCAAGCGGCCATAACGCAAAAAACCTTTGCGGCCTTTAAGATCCCTTTTCGTTCTAGTTACTGCGGTAAGTTAATTCGCTTTGGTGATTGGCGTGGTGAGTCCCATATTCGACTGTTTGAACGGCGTAAAGCTGCTTTTACACCGGATATCGTGCATTGTCACCTAAAAGTCCAAGGTCAAATTGGTAAATGTCAGCATATTATTATCCATCATCCCTTTCATCATTTAGCGGCGATGTTATACAAAATGAATGACTATTCCACCCAAGGCGCACAATTGTATTTTGCTAAACAGAAAAAAGCCTCGCTATGGACGGCACTTACGCATAGCATATGGTGTTTCTTGCGTGGATATTTATTAAAACTGGGCTTTTTGGATGGCCGGGAAGGATTTTTATTAGCCATGAGCAATGCCCAAGGTACCTATTATCGTTATTTAAAACTCATGTACTTATGTGAAGAAAATGACTAGAACACGTGTCATTGTCTTGATGTTTCATCGTGTAAATGATGCCAGTCTTAATCACTCGCCGGTGCAATTTGCAAATTACTTAAATTATCTCGTACAAAATTTTCCTATTGTGCTCCCGGGTGACCCCATCCCCGATGACGTCCCTCTAGCGATATGTCTAACCTTTGATGATGCGTATTTTGATTTTTATCATAATGTGTACCCGTTATTGCAACAACATCAAATCAAAGCGCTGCTTGCAGTCCCAGTTAAATATATTGTTGAGAATACAACCTTATCTACGCAAACTCGGCTTTCCGTACCCTATGCGCATGATATGGAAGATCCCTCCTATGCTACCAAAGTCCCTTTTTGTACCTGGGAAGAGCTCCGTGAAATGGCACAAAGCCCCAATGTCGTGATTGCATCACATGGCTTTAGACATGCCAATCTTTCTGATAGAAAAGTGGATCTCTCTCAAGAAATTACTATTTCGCAAGCCATATTGCAACTTAAATTAAATCAACCCGTTCAGCATTTTGTATATCCTTTTGGACGCACCTCCAATTTGGCCCGGAAAAAAATTCAAGAAACCTATGATTATGGCTTACGGATTGGTGGCGCATTGAACTATAAATGGAATGAAAAAACACGCTTTCTCTATCGCATCAATGCGGACCCTTTATGGACGCAGCATATTCCTATTCATCCGGCGTTGGTTAAGAAATTAACCTTCAAATATTGGTTAAACCGTTTACGTGATAAATAAACATTTACTCCTGTGGATAATGTTGTTACACCCCATTTGTGCCAAGGCACAATGGCAAGGATATCTTATAGCCAACATTGATTGGGCAAAAATAAGCGGATATTCTCAAATCCCAAAAGGAGGGACGGTTGGCAGCAGCAGTTTTGAACGCCCTTCTTTTCAAGAATTGTCTATCACCCAAGCATTTTTTTATGAATTGGGATTGGGTATAAAATATCATGACTATTATATGCAGCTGGATTATATCCCGTTACAGGTACACAGTAATACCGTACTCACAGAAACACTCATCACCCATGCCCGCACTATTCCCGCCGGCAGTCCTTTTAGCGCAAACATACTCTATCAATGGTTTATTTACCATCTTGGCAAAGATTTTCATTTTGCAAAATGGACATTATCCCCAGAGATACAAGCCAATTACTTGCGATACGGTTACCACTTTTCATCACCTCTGGCTGCAAGTAAGCGCGCGTTTAACCCTTTTGCCATCAGTGCAAGTGTAAAAATATTGCATCCATTTACCCAAAAACTCTCAACGGATTTACAAGGGGCAATCACATTTCCCGGGACAAATTTACAAATTGGTAGTGCAACATTCGGCGTTAATTATCAAGTCCCATATCATAGGATGCAGGTGGTGCCTCGCCTTGCCATGGGGTTATTGCAAATAGATTATCAAGATAAACAACCCTTGCCCAATCATATTCGTTATAATGCAGCGCCTTTCGTGCAATTAGGTGTTACGCTGATATTTAATTAAACCGTATTTCACCATTTTTTATTCGTCTATCTTGTTCCTTATGGTCAAATGATTTCTCAGTTACTTCATACACGCCAGTTCTTGGTTTAATTTCTGTGGCTAGTGAGCGGGTTTCATCACCATGCTTGTTACAATATTTAAGCAACAACGTCGGTCGTGGACCTTCCGGCGTATCAGTTTCACATCTTTTGGCACCATCATGCGCACCCACTTCATCATTACGAAGGAAGCGTATTTGTTTGCGTTCAGGATCAAAAATCCTTCTCAAGTCTTCATGTGCATCTAATAATTCTCTTTTAACGGTTACAAATTGCGCAAAACGCGAATCAGAAGTTGAAGTTACCGTTATAGGCGGCCAAAAATATTCCACATCAGAAACTGTTATAGATGGTGTTGGTAGCGCTAATCTTTCATCATCCAGCATTGACTCTTCATCCTGCAAGAAATACGGTTGAGGCGCATCCGGATCTATTTTCGCTTTACCTTTAGGTGCAGGTCCTCTTTTAAAATCAGAGTCTAGAGAACATTGAGAAAAATTTTCTACCAAAGCATCCTCCGCTGGCGACTCTGGAGAAGGCCGCCTCATTCTTACAACAAACAACCCATCATCACTTGCTGTAAGAATGGCGCTTAAAAGTGATTGGTCCATTTCAATAGGATTTCTGATAATCAGAACCTTTGCATCTTCATCAAGAACAAATGTAACATTATTAAAAAGCACAGATAATACTGAACTACCATCTTGTATTGCTTGCACCTGACTCTCTGTTAAAACAAGTGAAAAATCATGATTTTCTGTTAATTGCCAGCGGGAATCTTTACTAACATTGCGCAAATAGATTTCTTTAAGCTCCTTTATTTCTCCTTCAATCTTTTTTACTTTTAATTTTTTATTCTTAACATTACTCAAATATGCCAAACATTGTTGTCCTAGCTTATACGCTTGGAGCCAACGCCCCTCAGGATGCGTTTTATAATACTCAATAATGTCACAAAATCCTGCGAATATTTCGTTAACGCCTATGTTTTTAGCATTGTGCGCCACTGCTGCTTCTACCTGCGCAATTGCTTGCAAAACCAGTCCACACCGCAGAAAATATTTTTCATGCATTACATATAATTTAATTTTAAATTCTACAATAAATTTTTGCTTTTCGGGCGCCGTATCCGCAGTTGCCGCATCCGCTACAGCATGCAATCTAGCAATATATTTTTGTGCGACAGCCACTGCTGCAACATTGCTTGCAGTAAGCGCATCAAAGATTTCTTCTATCTTTTGCCAACGTGTTGGGTCTTTAGAAAACATTTCAAATGTGGAACCATCCGTAAAGGCTAGAAAACTAAAATCACCAATTCCTGCTGCAGCGCAATGACCCACTAACGCTAAAGCCACTTTATTACCATCATTTGCTAATGTTACTACAGCATCAATTAACGTAGTATTATGCGCTTTAATCCTTGTATGTAATGCCACCTTATCAACAAGTTCTTGATCAATTAGCTCAATTAAAATTTCAAATGCACGCTGAGAATACAGCGCATGTCCAAATAATAAATATATCGGTGTAAAACCATTTTTTTCATCCGGCATATTCCAGGTTGATTTATCAATGAGCCGTCTATCAACTAATTTTTTTAAAACATCCCATACCAATTCAGGAGCTGATTCTGATATACCTAATAACAACCAAGGTATTGTTTGTCCTGCATTTACCCCAGTTTTTTCTGATACCTGTAACCCCTCTCTCGTTACACAATTTTGTTCTATAAGTTGCGAAAATTCTACTAAGCCCGCAGCATTTTCACCACATTTAATGCTTGCAACCAATAACCATAATGCAGTAATTGGATTATCTCGACGATCTAACGGAATAGTATTCCAAATCTCCGGTGTCCAAGCTATATTTGGTATTACTTTTTCAAGCATCCTATGCGCTGCACGATCTTTGCAACGTGCTTGATCTATCAATAACCAAATAGCAGATCTTTTAGGGTTACTCACTTCTAATCGCCATTGATCTATATTCGGCCAGCAATTATTTTCAATCAATAATGCAAGAAACTTTCTATCCTCATTGCATATCAGATATTCTAATAGCGTAAATGTAATGCCATCATGAATAATTTGTGTGCTTAAACTTGCTGAGAAATCTAGGTGTGCGCATAATAATTTTAAAAATTCTTCACTATTTTCAACATTGGCGCATAACGCAATAATGAACACACCAAAGGGCGTGATTTGCCCATACTTATCAAGTCTACCAACTGCATTCCAGTGCGCAACCGTCAATTTTTCCTTTTCTGTCAGTATTTTTAAAAATCTCCAGGCATTTTTGTTGCCTACCAATGCACTGGCCATGATCATCAAAAGAGGTGACATCCCTTGTGCATGCGCATCCCAACACTCTAACGGTAATGCATCTTTCTCTACAAGTTCTTGCAAAAATTCCCATGCATCATTCCTAGAAACAGTAGTGGCTTGTCTAACAGTAGCGAATTGCACCAGCAGAAATAAAGGAGTCATACCACTATCTTCGCCCTTAGCCGCAACATTCCAATCATTCGCGTCAATACGTCCGGTAAAAACATCTTCTTTAAATTGTCGAATAACACTCGGTGGCCAATTCATATAATTACAAATGGCTATCCAAAGTGCATTTTTGTTATGCGCTTGCATTGTCTCCAAATCAGTTATCTTTATCGGAATAGACTGTGAACCCAATTGTATTGGTAGGCGCTTCTGTAGCATAGAAACTCCATAAGTTATCTAGCTTAATTTATATCTTTTGATAAAAAGAGGATATTACCTAACTTACAGTACAATGTCAAACTATATAAGCCGCATTCTATGACCTTTCAACATTCTATCTTCTTGCTTATGGTCAAAAGGTGCTTCGGTTACCTCATACACATCAGAATCTCCTATTTTTGTGGCCAGCGCGCGGATTTCATCGCCACGGTTGTTACAAAATTTAAGCAACAACATCGGCCATGGGCCTTCTGGCGTATCAATTTCGCCTCTTTTGGCGCCACCATGCGCACCCACTTCACCACCACAAAGGAAGCGTATTTGTTTACGTTCAGGATCAAAAATCTTTGCCAAGTCTTCATATTCATCTAATAATGCTCTTTTAACGGTTACAAATTGCGTTAAGCCCGGAGAAGTTACGGCAATGGGTGGCCAAAAATATACCTCAGCAGGAAGTTCCAAAGAGGGTGTTGGTAGCGCTAATATTCTCTCATACGGCTTTTCGAT
>JABDCK010000009.1:0-29115 GCA_013288185.1 Gammaproteobacteria bacterium | reverse complement strand
GAAGTTACGGCAATGGGTGGCCAAAAATATACCTCAGCAGGAAGTTCCAAAGAGGGTGTTGGTAGCGCTAATATTCTCTCATACGGCTTTTCGATATCCGCTTGCGAGAAATATGGCGCGGGTCCATCCGGTACCCTACCTACACAAGTAACTCCTCGCTTATATATATCGTCATTTAGTGAGCATTGCATTTCCAGATTTTTTGCAAATTCATCTTCTGATGTAACCTCTGGTGAAGGCTTTCTAACAACCGTAACCAATAATCTATCATCACTTGCTGAAAGAATAACGCTTAAAAGCGCTTGTTCTACTGCCATAGGATTTTTGATAATCAGCACCCTTGCATCTTCAAGGCTGGTATCAACATTATTAAAAAGCGGGGATAATTCTAAATCACCACCTAGTATTGCTTGCATCTGACTCTCTGTTAAAGCAAGTGCAAAATCATGGCTTTCCGTTAGCTGCCAACGGGAATCTTTACTAACATTGCGCAAATAGATTTCTTTAAGCTCTTTTATTTCTCCTTCAATCTTTTTTACTTTGGATTTATTATTTTTTACATTACCCAAATATGCTAAACATTGTTGTCCTAGCTTATACGCTTGGAGCCAACGCCCCTCAGGATGCGTTTTATAATACTCAATAATGCCACAAAATCCTGCAAATATCACATCAACGCCTATTGTTCTAGAACTGTATGCCGTTGCTGCTTCTACCTGCTCAATTGCTTGCAAAACCAGTCCACACCGCACAAAATATTTTGCATACATGACATGTATTTTAATTTTAAATTCCACAGTAAATTTTGAATCAGGGGGTGCCGCATCTGCAAATGCATGCAATTTAGCAATATATTTTTGTGCAACAACCACGGCAGAAGCATTGCTTGCCGTAAGCGCATCAAAGGTTGTTTCTATACCTTGCCAACATGCTGGTTCCTGAGAAAATCTTTTAACTGTAAAACCTTCCAAGTTGCCTTGAAAAAAACAACCATGAAGTCCTGCCGCAGCGCAATGACCAAAAAACGCTATAGCCACTTGATTACCACAATTTCCTAATTTTACTACCTCTTCAAGTAATGTGGTATTTATCGATCTAAGCTTTGTATTCAATGTTTTCTTATCAATAATGTTTTTTTCAATCAGCTGAATTAAAATTTCAAATGCACGCTGAGAATGCTGCGCTTGTAAAAATAATAAACTTATCGGTGTATCACCATCTCTTTCATCCGCCATATTCCAGGTTGATTTATCAATGAGCCGTTTATCAACTAATATCTTTAAAACATCCCATACCAGTTCAGGGGCTGGATGTGATATATTTAATAATAACCAAGGTATTGTTTGTCCTGCATTTACCCCAGTTCTTTGCGATATCTGTAATCCCTCTCTCGTTACACAATTTTGTGCTATAAGTTGCGAAAATTCTATTAATCCCGCAGTATTTCCAGCATGAATGCTTAAAACCAACGACCATAATGCAGTGATTGGGTTATCTTTACAATCCACAGGCACAGTGTTCCAAATCTCTGGTGTCCAAGCTATACGTGGTATTATTTTTTCAAGCAACCTATGCGCTCCAGGATTGCTTTGATATGCTAGAGATATCAATAGCCAAATAGCCGACCTTTTAACACCTTCTGAAAGATTTATTGCAAATCGCCAATGGTCTATATTTGGCCAACAATTATGATCAACAAATAATTCAAGGAGCTCCGCAATTCTTCTATGACGCATTAAATATTCAAATAGCGTATTATATGTATCATCATTACAAATAATTTTTGTGTTTAAACATTCCGCTTCAAAATTTAAATGTGTGAGTAAGAATTTAAAAAATTCTTCACTATTTTCAACACCTGCTCCTAACGCAATTATAAGAATACAAAAGGGCGTGACTTGCTTAAAATCTCTAGTGCAGCCACTTGCATTCCAGTGTGCAACCGTCAACTTTCCCATATTTGTTAAATCTTCTAAAATTCTCCATGCTTTTTTATTGCCTGAATATGCATTTAACATAATCATTAAAAGAGGTGACATGCCTTGTGCATGCGCATCCCAACACCCCGGCGGTAATAAATCTCTTGTTAGAAGTTCTTGTAATAATTCCCATGCCAAATCTTGACCCTTCACAGCCAATTCTATCAGCAAAAAAAAAGGCGTTTTACCACTATCCTCACCCATTGCCGCAACATTCCAATCATTCGCGTCAATCCTTCCGGTAAAAATATCTTCTTTAAATTGTTGAATATAATCCCGTGACATATTCACATAGTCGAAAATGGCTAGCCAAAGAGCGTTTATGTTATCCGCTAATATTGACCGTAAAGCAGCAGTATCATCTACCGTAATAGTCTGAGAACCCAATGGCATAGTTGGCATAAAAACCTCATAGTTGCTAACTTTGTTATATTCTTAGAGTAAAGAGGATTATACCTAACTTACAGTATGGTTTCAAACTATATAGGCTATTTTGGCGAGTCAGTATATTAAGTCTTTTATCTAAATGTAATCTTATGACCTTTCAACATTCTATCTTCTTGCTTATGGTCAAAAGGTGCTCCGGTTACCTCATACACATCAGAATCTCCTATTTTTGTGGCCAGCGCGCGGGTTTCATCGCCACGGTTGTTACAAAATTTAAGCAACAACATCGGCCATGGGCCTTCTGGCGTAGCAATTTCAACTCTTTTGGCGCCACCATGCGCACCCACTTCACCACCACAAAGGAAGCGTATTTGTTTACGTTCAGGATCAAAAATCTTTGCCAAGTCTTCATAATATTCTGCTAATAATGCATTACGCACGGTTACAAATTCCACAAAACCCGAATCTGAAGTTACGGCAATGGGTGGCCAAAAATATACCTCAGCAGGAAGTTCCAAAGAGGGTGTTGGTAGCGCTAATATTCTCTCATACGGCTTTTCGATATCCGCTTGCGAGAAATATGGCGCGGGTCCATCCGGTACCCTACCTACACAAGTAACTCCTCGCTTATATATATCGTCATTTAGTGAGCATTGCATTTCCAGATTTTTTGCAAATTCATCTTCTGATGTAACCTCTGGTGAAGGCTTTCTAACAACCGTAACCAATAATCTATCATCACTTGCTGAAAGAATAACGCTTAAAAGCGCTTGTTCTACTGCCATAGGATTTTTGATAATCAGCATCTTTGCATCGTCATTGCGGTCGGTCACAACATTATTAAAAAGATTAGATAATTTTAAATCACCATCTTGTAATGCTTGCGCCTGACTCTCTGTTAAAGTAAGTATAAAATCATGATTTTCTGTTAATTGCCAACGGGAGTCTTTACTGATATTGCGTAAATAGGTTGCTTTACACTCCTTTATTTTTTCTTCAAGACTTTTAACTTTAGCACCTTTTTTCTTAACGCTTTTGGCATATGCTAAACATTGTTGCCCCATGTTATACGCTTCCCACCAACGCCCCTCAGAATGGGTTTTATAATATTCTATGATTGCGTCAAATTCTGCAAATATTTCATCAAAGCCTATATCCCTAGACTTGTGTGCCGCAGCCGCCTGTACCTGTTCAATTGTTTGCAAAACCAATCCACACCGCATAAAATATTTTGCATACATTACATGTAATTTAATTTTAAATTCTACCACAAATTTTGGATCGCACGGTGCCGCATCTGCAATGGCATGCAATCTAGTAATATATTTTTGCGCGACAACTGTCGCACTTGCGTTTCCTGCAGTGAGCGCAGCAAAAGTTGCCTCTACGTCTTGCCAATATTTTGGTTCCCGAGAAAATTTTTCAAGCGTGGATCTGTCCGCTACGGATTGAAAATAAAAATCATAAAATCCTGCCGCAGCACAATGACCAAAAAACGCTAAGGCCACTTGATTGCCGCTATTTGCAAACCTTACTGCATCTTTAATTAATGTGGTATTCTGCGATTTAATCTTTGTTTGTAAAATTTCCTTGTCAACCACGCCTTGCTCAATCAGCTTAATTAAAATTTCAAATGCAGGTTGAGAACCCTTTATGGCATTCATAAATAATAGATATATCGGTGTGTAACCGCGCTCTGCATCCGGCATATTCCAAGTAAATTTATGAATGAGCCGCCTATCAACTAACTTTTTTAAAACATCCCATACTAATTCAGCGAGCGGATCTGATATATTGAGTAATAGCAAAGGTATTGTTTTCCCGGCTCTTGGCCCAGTCTTCTCTGTTACATGCAACCCTTTTGTCGTTACACAATTCTGATCGATAAGTTGAGAAAACGCTGCTAAACCTGCGGCGTTTTCACCACTATTGATGCTTAAAACCAACAACCATAATGCAGTGATTGGATTATCTTTACAATCCGCAGGAACCGTATTCCAAATCTCAGGCGTCCATGTTATGCGCGACATTACTTTTTCAAGTAAGCGATGCACTGGACGACCTTTTTGACATGCTTCAGAAACCAAAACCCAAATAGCAGATCTTTTAGGACATTTTGGAAAAATTACTTCTATTTGCCAATGATTTATGTCCGGCCAACAGTTATGATCAACCAATAATTCAAGGATCTCCCAATTATTTTTATAGAGCATCAGATCTTCAAAAAGCGTAAATGCTACTCCATTTTTAATTATTGGTGTACTAAAACATTGTGCATCAAAATCCAAGTGCGCGAGCAAATTTTTTAAAAATTCCTCACTATTTTCAACGCGATTGGATACCGCAAGAAGAAGAGTAAAAAAAGGGGTAACTTTCGCATATTCCTTAAAACGACCTTCGGTGTTCCAATGCGCAACCGTCAATTTCCCTTTTTCTGTCAAACTTTTTAAAAGATCCCAAGCTTTTTCAACGCCATTCAAAGCACTAATCATGATCATTAAAAGAGGTGACAACCCTGCAGCATGCGCATCCCAACAATCAGGGGGTAACAAATCTCTATTGACAAGTTGTTGTAAAAATCCCCATGCAAAAATATCCTGCTTAAAAATAGCTGCAGTTACCAATATAATTAAAGGTGTTTCCCCTGCATTTTCACCCCTTGCGGCGACACTCCAATCATCTGGGCTAAATATTCCGTCAAACACGTCTTGGATAAGTTGTCGATTAAAATCATCGTCCATGTCCCTATAATTAACCATTGCTGTCCAAAGTGAGTTTTTGTTATCGTCTCGCATTGACTGCATAATCGCGTCACTCACCTCAACCAATTGCGAACCTATTTGTACATATGGCATGAAAATCTCCAGGTATTCTAACTTATCTTTAAAAAAGCCGCATTTTACCCTCTTTCAATAGTCTCTCTTCTTGCTTATGGTCAAAAGATGAACTCTTCACCGCATACACGCAAGATCCCCTCGGCGGAATTTCTGTGGCCACTGCGCGGGTTGCATCACCACGTTTATTACAAAATTTAAGCAACAGCATGGGCTGGAAACCTTCCTCCGTCTCCACCTCACCGTTTCTGACGCCTGGCTTACCCACGGCATCCCTACGGAGTAATGACACTTGCCTGCGCGAATGAACAAAAAAGTCTGCCAAATCGGCACATTGCAATAATACTTCATTTCTAACGGTTAAAAATTTCGTAAACCCTGAAGAAGAAGTAACAGCAATAGGCGGCACAAAATATTCTTCAGCAGAAAGCGCTATGGATGGGCTTGGTAAAGATAATTTTTCATCATCCGAACTTGAGGGATCATCATCTTGCAGGAAATCCGGTTCTAATGCATCTTTTACCTTACCTACACAAGGAGCTCTTCGCTTATATATATCATCTTCAACGCTCATATTACTCACCGCATCACAAACACTTTTGACTGAAAGTACTGGAGAAGGCGTTCTGGATTCAAATAAGCCATCATTAGAAGAAAGTATAGTAGCTATAAGCGCACGATTTACTTTCATGGGGTCTATAATTGTTAAGGTCCCAGTCTCTTTTTCTAATCGCTTTTCTATGTTACGAAATAAACGGGACAGCTTTAAATTTCCATCGCACACTCCTTGCATCTGCATAGCCGTCAGTGAATAGGTAAATGAAAATGCTGGCGTAAGCTCCCAACGGAATTCTGCATTTTTTTCTTTAGCCGTATGTAATATTTCTGTTAAATATTTTAGTTTATATTCTGCACATGCTGCTTCTTTTGATTTTAGATCTTCTGCACTTATCTCTTTTGCTTGACAATACTCCAATGCAGCTTGCGCAGCTTGATAGGCATGAAACCAATCTTCTTGGGCTGCATATTGATTAATAATCTCCGTATGCATTTTAACCACCAGTAAAACCAGACGCTTTGCATTCTTTGTTATGGTCAGGATGGTTTTAAGCGCAGTAAGCGCTTGTGGCAATGCATGCAAGCGTATCAAATATTGCGCATACAATATGTAAAGATTTGCCCTAATCCTCATCGCCATTTTTGGAGATTCTGCCGCTACCTCTTCAGTAAGCGCATCATAATGCTGTATGAATTTTTCTGCAATTTTACTTGGCTGACGATCATTTCTGGTAAGACACACAAAAGTTAATTTTATAAAATCCCAACTGTTAAATTCACCATCCTGGCTCAAAATCCCTTTAATCCCGCAATGCGCTAAAAATATCGCAGCTTTTTCATTGCCTTTATTTGCTGATAGCAACATGGCTTTCTTGAGTGAATTGCTTCCTGTAGGACCTTTACTATCTAAAACGCTAGCATCCAATACACCATTATCCACTAATTTTATTAGGGTATCGCATACTTCAGGTTCCTCATTAATTCTTGCTGCAAGATGCCACAACGGCGATACTGTATTCAAAGGATCTGTCCAATTCCACGTTTGCTTATCTGCAATATCAACCAAGGTATGTAAAATTTTCCATTGAAGAGAATTTGCCAAAAACCACAGTACGGTTCGGCCCTTATTCACACCAGATAGGGGCGCTACTTGGCAACCTTGCGCGGTGACATGGCCTTGTCTGACTAATTGTTCAAATAACTCGTGGCTTATCTCTTTTTTGTTTGCGGCATACAACAACATCCATAAAGCACTGATACCATGCATATCCTCAATACCACACTCAACGGTACTATTCCAACTTTGCGCATTGAGAATATTTTGCGCGATCACTTCTGTTAAGATCTCACGCGCGCATGGATTTGCTTTAAAATCTTCTGATAGCAATTGACACAACGCAATTTTATTTTGCACATGTTCATTTACCCTCATGCACTCCATGGAAGTATTCCAATGACGGGCATCAATAACACGTTGTTTCACTAATTTAAGAATGACTTGCCAGGCTCGGGGATCCTTGTTAAATGCCGCGTCACCTAATATAACCAGAAATGGACTGGGTTGATTTAAAGGAATATTTACATCATCTAGAATTACATGTAAAATTTCACCATCAACAATATTTTGATCCACTAAACTTTCTATTATATCCCAACTTTCCCTACTTCCATCAAGCGCGCTTGCTACGAGAAAGCCAAATTGTCTATTTTTTCCACGGATCACTTTCCAATGTGCCCTAGTGAGCACTTCTTTAGCAACCAGCTTTTTTAAAGTTCCCCACGCGTAGGGATTTTCTCCATATATAGCTACGTTAAGCAGCTTCATTAAAGGCGTAATGCCTTCAAAATTAACATCCCAACATGCGCCATCCAGGGTATCACTTTCTATTAAAGCATCCAGTGCTTCCCAAGCCGCAGGCCTTATATTTTCAGCGGCATAGTTTATAAACATCATTAAAGGCGTTAAGCCTTGCAGCTCTGGCGGCGATATCCTCCAATCAGCAGCAGAAAACTCTTTCATGCTAATCTTTTGATTAAGCGTTCTGAGCGCTAATTCCACCGCTTTTGTATGCAAAAGCTTTTTATCTAATGCAGAAAACACAATCCATAAAACGTTTCTCCCTATCTGCTTTACCGCTTGCTCCGTAAATTTAAATAGAATGGGACCAAATTGCATACGAATTCCTCAGTTATATTGATAGCTATTTATTTGCGCATAAATAGTTATTGTACTAGAACTCTCGTAATTTTACAGAGGTTTTTTGCTTAAATGGCTGACATTTGGGTGTAGTTACCTTGAAATTCTATCTAGATAGGCCTTTACACCTTGCTCTACGGTACTAAAAGGTTCTTTATAGCCTGCTTGCGTTAATAAACTAATGTCTGCTTGGGTAAAGCTTTGATAACGTCCTTTCAGATGATCTGGGAATGGAATATATTCAATTTCTCCTTTGCCATGCCATGCAATCACGCTTTTCGCGACATCATTAAAACTTTGGCTAGCACCCGTGCCCACATTAAAGATCCCTGATTTTTTTGGGTGGTCCATAAACCATAAATTGACATTGACAACATCATCAATAAACACAAAATCACGACGTTGCTCCCCATTGCCATACCCATCACAGCCTTCAAACAACTTGACGATATGTGTTTTGGGTAATTGTTGATGCAAATGATAAGCCACACTGGCCATAGAGCCCTTATGGGATTCATGTGGACCATATACATTAAAATAACGAAAGCCCACTATTTGGCTGCGGGACTGCGGCATGATACGTCTGACGTATTGATCAAACAAAAATTTTGAATAACCATAAACATTTAAAGGCTTTTCATAACTGCGCTCTTCTTTAAATATCTTGCCATCCCCATATACGGCGGCACTGGAGGCATACAGAAAATTAACGCCTCGGCCTAAGCAATAATGTAACAGTGATTTAGAATATTCATAATTATTCTCCATCATAAAGCGGCCATTCCACTCTGTGGTAGTAGAACAAGCGCCTTCATGAAAAATGGCCTCAATTTCTTGACCAAAAGAATCATTATTCTTAATGCGATGTAAAAATTCATTTTTATCAAGATAGTCTTGAATTTCCACCTCTGCAAGATTAGTAAATTTTGTCCCTTCTGTTAAATCATCCACTACCAGAATATCGGTTCTGCCGCGTTGATTCAAACCTTTAACAATATTAGCGCCTATAAAGCCAGCGCCACCGGTTACAATTATCATGCCATCTCCTCATCTCTCATTTTTTCTAACGTTTTAGTGGTGGAAAGCCCCTCTACAAAAGATAAAATCTCTACTTTGCCACCGTGTTGTAATACATGGCTTGCGCCTGCAATTTGGGGAACCGTATAATCACCGCCCTTTACCAAAATATCAGGCGTAATTTTTACAATTAAATCTTCTGGAGTATCCTCACTAAAGGGAATAACATAATCTACGCAGCGCATGGCAGCTAATATTTGCATACGATGCGCTAAGGAATTAATAGGACGCGTTGGACCCTTTAAGCGCGCAACGGAATCATCATCATTAACCGCAACAATTAAACAATCACCCAATGCGCTTGCTTGTTGTAAATACGTGACATGCCCGGCATGCAAAATATCAAAGCAACCATTAGTCATTACCACTTTATTGCCATTTGCTTTACGTCTGGCAATTTCTGGAAAAAGATTGGCTAAAGACATTATCCCGGGTGGCAACATTTTTTGGTCGCAAGCCAGTTGCTGTAATTCTTCTCGGGTAACCATGGCAGTGCCTAATCTACCCACGGCAAGGCCTGCCGCAAGATTGGCCAGTTTTGCCGCTTGTAATACAGAAAGCCCTGCGGCTAAGCTTGCACCCAATACGGCAATAACCGTATCCCCAGCACCGGTAATATCAAATACTTCTCTGGCTTGTGCAGGAATATGCACGGCGGGGACATTCTTTTGGATTAACGTCATTCCTTGAGAACCCCGCGTGACCAATAAAGCTTCAATATCCAATTTTGTTAATAATGCCGCACCTTTTTGCTCAATCTGCGCACTATTTTCACATCTGCCCACCATGGCTTCAAATTCACCCAAGTTAGGCGTCAAGACCGTCGCCCCTTTATAAACACTTAAATCCATATTTTTAGGATCCACCAAAACGCGCACATTGTGCGCCCGCGCAACCGCAATCAGTGCCTGGGGATCTGAAATCATGCCCTTAGCGTAATCTGAAATAATGAGTATATCGCAATTATCAATAACGGATTGCAATTGAGCTAATACTTGATTGGGAGGAATAGCACTTTTATCCTCAAAATCTAACCGAATTAATTGTTGGTGACGACCGATGACACGTAATTTTAAAGTGGTTCTCGTATTCGGCGTTTGAATAAATTGACATTGAATCTCTTTTTCTGCCAACAGCTGGGCTAAGGTACGGCCCGCATCATCTGCTGCTATCTGACTAATCAGCGTTGTGGCTTGTGCACCCAATGCCTGTACATTCACGGCAACGTTTGCCGCTCCCCCTACGCGCGCTTCATCTCGTTCAATTTTCACCACCGGCACCGGCGCTTCTGGTGAAATGCGTGAGGTATCTCCATGCCAATAGCTATCAAGCATTGCATCGCCAATAACCACTATTCTACATTGCGAAAAATCTGGGCAAGTAATCATGGAGGTCTCCTTTATTTTTTAAAAACGGTTGCAAACAAAGCCATAGCTTGCGCGTACTTTTCTGGCATCTGAGGCCATTCTTGCAAAAATCGTTCGCGCTCTCTTTTTTCACCACGCTTTGCAGTTAAGTACCAACGGTGCTGACGCATAGCATCCAAATCAATTAACCAGGGCTTATCATCTATCAAAATAATGTTATGTAAATTCAAATCACGATGACTTATCCAGTTGCGCGCTAAAAGCGCTACTACATCACAAATATGGTTAGCGGCAAGCTCCCACTTCTCTTGCAACTTTGAATTTGCTGCAAAATAAACGCTGGCGCTTATTCCAGAAACATAGCTGCAAATAAAATAGCCACGTTTGCGCAAAGGGCCAAAGCGTTCTTCTAATATAGCAATCGGTTCAAAGGTATTGATGCCAAGTGCTAATAATTTTTGCGCATTTTTCCAGTTTTTTTGCGCCCGTGTCATGGCAAAAAGACGACGCAATTTGTAGAACCAATTTTTAGCATTGGTGCGCTTAATAACCAAATCTCTGCCATCCACATTGACTACCACCACCGTAGAACTTGCATCATCTTTTAATACGCTAGCTGCGTTATGGATGACGTTTTCTATATTCGCAAGCACCGCTTGCATTTGCGGCGTATAGCAATGTGCTTGACATTGCATAAATTGGTACCAAGTATGATGCGTAATAATGGTCATAATGGCTCGCGGTTTTGTAAAGTTGCTTGTAGACGCTGTGCATTTTCTTTGGCATGCGTTCTGTCAGCTTCTGGGTGCCAAAGATGCAATACGGGGACCGCAAATTTGCCATTCTTCCTTCGAATATTAGCATTTTGCAATCGGATGACTAAATCTGAATCTTCAAATCCCCAACCCACATAGGCCTCATTAAAGCCATTCACTTGTAAAAAATCGCGACGCCAAACCCCGAGATTGCAGGTTTTAGCTCCTTGCCAACGATGTGCATATAATTTTCTCAAGGGCCCTAATGGCAACGGTAGCAATGGTAAAAAACGATTACATTTGCCACCCGCTCTGGCGATAAACCATTTTTTGAGCGAATAATGTTCAATTTCCCAATCCTGCTTTAATATTTCTGCAGTAAACTGCTTATTCAATAAAATGCGGTTACCCGCCACAAACCAACCCGGTTGTGCCAATTTGGCATGATAGGCAGTAAAATGTGGTAACGGCACGCAATCACCATCTATAAAAATACAGTATTCATGGCTTGCCATAGCAACGGCTTTATTACGAATTCTTGCCGCTTGAAAACCTTCATCGGGTTGCCAACAATGATGGAGCGCAAAGGGGCATTTTTTTTGCCAAAAATGCACAAGTTCCTTGGTATCTGGTAATGAACCATCATCTGCGATAATCACTTCCAACCGTTGATAGTGCTGCGCGCATAAACCACTGAGGACACGATGCAAAGCTTTTGGCCAATTATACGTGGTAACAATGACAGAGAGTTGCGGATGCGCCATACGTTATTCCTTTAATGGTAGGTTGCCCTGATTAACGATAATCGTTTTTCAGGCAAAGCAATGGATGCAAAACAAATCGATGTCATTACGCAATAAAAATACCCTTCCGTAAAATCCTTCAGCCATGAATTAAGAAGGCAGCCTAATATAAAGGTAAGTAGAATTCCTTGGCAAAATCCGCGAATGTCATCATTCAGTTTTTGTGCTAACCGCCATTGTCGATAAAATAGTAACATTAACAATATCGTCCCCAACAGGCCAAGTTCAACCCCTAAACGTAAATATTCATTATGCGGATTATCCGATAAGAGAGTTTCTTTTCCAGCATAATGACTTGCATACGCCTGGCCAAAACTACCGGTTCCCCATCCCAGTATTGGTTTTTCTGCAATCAAGTGCAAAGAGGTTTGGGCAAATTGTAAGCGAGAACCTAAAGAGGATTCTAACAACCTTCCGCCCTGATAGTAAAAATCTAAATCTTGCGATAAGAGATCTATGCGTTGAGAAAAAACATCCGAGGTAAAATAAGCGCCAAAGACTAAAACGCTGGCCAAGAGCGTTGCCCATCCCAAGCCTTTGAAGCGATACCACTGCCAGGCTAAAGTCAATAAACAAACCAGAATAGAAAAATGACCAATTCTGCCCACGCTCATGAAAAAAAGATAATAAATCATGAGCGCAATGACCACTCCTAACGCTAAGCGCCATTTCACCATTTTGCGCATTTGCACCGCAAGAAAAAAGGCGGCAATCGCCATAAAGAAACTCGTTTTAATATGGCTTTTGAAGATTGCGCCGGTGGTATATTTTAAACCAATGGGTAAGCCCGCATAGACTTTCAAAAAAGCTAACATTAAGGTAATAATCATGGCAATAGCAAAGGCCCACAATGCTAAACGCGCAATTTTTTTAGGTTGATAAAAATAGAGCAAAATGGGAATCAGTCCTAAGCGTAGAATATCTATCATCGCATCACACGCCGATTTCCGGGATGCAATGGTATATGTCATTCCCAATAGAGAAAGTAAAATTAATGCATAAATCCACCCAACCAAAGGGTGATGCAATAAAATATTGCGCTTTTTCGACATGTCTGTGCCACATAACCAGGCAACGCAGGCGCTCAGTGCAAAAACACCGGTCAAGAAGGTGGATATGGGAATAAAGAACGCCAAGGCAATAACAGAAAACTGCCCAACTTTATCCCATGATATTTGCTTGATTGCTTTCATATTCTTTCATACTATTTAATAATTGATGCCATACTTTTTCCGGAGGTATTGTTTCAAAACAAGGCGGCATAATGGCAAAATCTTGCCCCTGTAAACAATCACGTGATAAACAAGGCGCACAAGGAAAATTTGCCCGCAGGTGATGTTGATTAGGTCCATATGCTCCGGTTAAATCAGGGTTGGTGGGGCCATATAATGACACGGTTGGCGCAGCCATTGCCGCACAAACATGACCTAACCCCGTATCTACTGCCACAATGCCTTTGGCACGACTAATCAAACTCGTAATTTCGCCTAAAGAAAGCTTAGGTAATACACGAATACGCGCGGATTGACTAAAATCTTTAATGTGTTCGGCCCGCAAACGCTCCGTTTCATTTCCCCACGGTAGCAAAACATCAAACCCTGCTTGTATGGCCAAGCGACCTAATTGTTGCCAGTAGCTTACAGGCCAATGTTTGGTGGGCCAGGTGGTACCATGTAAAAAAAGAATCGTATTCTCACCAAAAGTGGTGGACGCTAAACGTGTTCTGTCAATGCCGTAATCCGGTAGCGCTAAAGGGTAGGGATATCCCAAGGCTTGTGAAAAAATTTGGCGCATTCTCACTACGGCATGTTGCGCAAAAACAACATCAACCTTTTGCTGATATAACATACTTGCCATGCTTTCACGCGCACTTTGCCGATTCAAGCCAAACCGCGGACCTTTTGCTAAACGCGTTACCAAGGCACTTTTCACTAATCCTTGTGCATCAATCACTGCATCGTACGTGACATGGCGTAATTTTTTAATAAAAGCTTGCCATTCTCCCTGCTTAAAAGCCTGCCAAGGATGTTTACGCCATTTGCGCAAAGAGACGGGGATCACTTCTTCTACCGCTTTATGCCAGCGAGGAATTTCCGCAAACCCAGGTTCCACCACCCAATCAAAAACCATATGGGGAAATGCCTGTTGCGCATCGGTCAAAGCCGGCAACGTATGAATAACATCGCCCATAGAGGACATTTTAATAATCAGCACGCGTTTTTTCATGTGACTAATTGTTCCACGGCTTGAATGACTTTTTGCACGGATAAATCTCGCATACAACGATGATGTTGCTTAGGACAAATCCGTTTAAAGCATGGACTGCAGGCAATTTTTTCCTGAACAATTTTTACGCATTCATTTAAGGGCGGCGTAAAACCCGGATCCGTTGAGCCATATACGGCAACCAATGGTCTATCCAATGCCGCAGCAATATGCATCAACCCGGAATCATTGCTGACTACCCTATTCGCTTGCGACATTAAATCAATCGCATCTGCCAAAGTAGTACGACCGGTTAAATCAATACATCTTTTTTGCGTCAGCATTTGAATTGCTTGTGCGACCTCTTGATCTTTAGCTGCGCCAAAAATCCAGACCTGCCAACCACGTGCCAGATAATAACTGGCTAATTGGGCATAGTAACTCTCTGGCCAGCGTTTGGATGGCCCAAACTCCGCACCCGGGCATAATACTAAGAGAGGTGCTCCTAAGGTTAACCGATACCGCTGCAAAGCTCCCACCAAATTGTCTTTATTGGCAACCAGGCTCGGGCGAAATAACGGTTTTGGCAAATCCTCAGCAGCTCCATAGGCCAAGGCCATATAACGTTCTACCATTAAGGGGTAACGCGCTTTATCTAAAATGCGCATATTATTTATTAGGCCATAA
The DNA here is from genome assembly GCA_013288185.1 of Gammaproteobacteria bacterium. Lineage (GTDB taxonomy): Bacteria > Pseudomonadota > Gammaproteobacteria > Berkiellales > Berkiellaceae > Berkiella. The sequence continues at coordinate 14,266 of JABDCK010000009.1, read as the reverse complement.
CGCCACTCTCCCCGCCAGCCAATCCGTTCAGGAATATTGGCCCAAAAGGGCACTAATGCGGATTTAAAAGAATTAGGTAAAACAAAGCATCTTTGGTATTGATTACTTGCTAATTTTTTACCTAACTGGTAGCGGGTTTTAAGACTCAACTCTTTATGCTTGAGCGGCATAACAATACTACTGCTCACTTCAGGCATGCGTTCTGTTAAAGGGCGACTCCATTCAGGCGCCAGTACATCAATGGATGTGTCAAAGCGCGCTTTAATGGCTTTAAATAGTGCTTGCGCCATGACCATATCACCGACCCAAGCGGGACCCACGACAAGTGTTCTATCTGACAATTTTGACCTCATGTTCTCACTAACGTAAACGTTGCACTACAATAAGGGCAGCTTGCCTGATTTTTTTCAATCGGCAAATACACCCTGGGGTGTGCATTCCATAAAACCATGTCTGGCATTGGACAGGATAATGGTAAGTCTTTTTCAGAGACTTCATAATGTCTTGCTGCACAGGCAGGGATCTCTACGGTCTTCATCTCCTTTACCCCTTTACTAATGTTAACCATTCAGGATGCGTCGACGCGCGTCCTAACACTTGATTGAAATAGAGCGTTTGGAATTTTTCGGTTATCGGGCCCCGGCCACCATTCCCAATGGATCTATCATCCACGGCATAAATTGGCGTAACTTCAGCTGCCGTCCCCGTAAAAAAGCATTCATCCGCGACGTACACTTCATCACGCGTAATGGAGCGCTCAATGATTTGCATCCCACATTCTTGCGCAAAAGTTAAAATGGTAGCGCGGGTAATTCCTTCTAAACAGGAAGTCAATTGCGGCGTATAAAGTACGCCATTACGCACTAAAAAGAAATTTTCACCACTGCCTTCTGCCACATAACCTTCCGGATCTAACAACAGCGCTTCATCACAGCCACTGCTGAGTGCTTCTTGCAAAGCAAGCATTGAATTAACATAATTACCGGTGGTCTTTGCTTTACACATCATGACGTTCACATGATGCCGTGTATAAGAAGAAGTGCGGACTTTAATGCCTTTGGTTAAACTCTCTTTCCCCAAATAAGCACCCCATTCCCATGCGGCAATCGCAATATGCGTCTTTAAGTTATCCGCCCGCAAGCCCATCCCTTCAGAACCATAAAAACAAATGGGGCGAATATACGCAGATTTTAAACCATTTCTGACTACTACTTCACGTTGTACTTGGTTTAACGTTTCTTTGTCATATGGCATGGGCATTTTTAAAATATGTGCAGAGCGGAAAAATCTATCGGTATGATCGTGCAAACGAAAAATAGCCGTGCCTTTTGCGGTTTCATAGGCACGCAAGCCTTCAAAAATCCCCATGCCATAATGCAAAGAATGTGTCAAAACATGGATATTAGCTTCTCGCCATGGGAGCCATTGTCCATCCAGCCAAATAGCCCCTTCTCGTTCCGCCATTGTCACAATGTTAATCTCCCTTCTTCACTTTTAACACAACCCCATCCACATTTATTACTTGCACTTTGCTACCGGCAGGCATATCTTTTCCTTCTACCCGCCAAACACTATCATCTACTTTCACTTTACCGCGGCCATCAATGATAGGCTCTTCTAAGGTAAAAACTCTGCCAATATATTGCTGTGCGCGTTGATTTAAATAAGGCTGATCTGAAGTACGCGCGTGCGTTTTTACGTATTTGCGCCAGGCAATAAGGCTGGTCATAATGCCAAGGCCAAAAATCAAAAACTGAAACTCCCAACTCAGGGGAATGATGAGCATAATAATACCCACCACCACTGCAGATAACCCGCACCAGACAAAGAAAAAATTGGCGCCCAAAACAACATCGAGAATGCCGAGGATAACCGCCAAACCAAACCAATGCCAAAAAACCAAATGACTAAATAAAGCTTGCATATTATTTTAATCCCTTTGCTATTTCCGCAATCCCAGCAATGGAACCAATAACGCTACCCGCTTCCAATGGCATGAGGATCACTTTTTGATTATCCGCACTAGCAATTTTCCCCAGTGCATCAATATACCGCTGCGCCACGAAATAATTAATGGCTTGCAAATTACCTTCTGCAATCGCTTGCGACACCACTTCAGTGGCTTTGGCTTCTGCTTGTGCCATACGTTCTCTCGCTTCTGCATCTCTGAAGGTAGATTCTTTGCGTCCTTCTGCATTCAAAACCACCGCTTGTTTATCGCCTTCGGCTTTTAAAATAGCTGCTGCGCGATGCCCTTCCGCTTCAAGAATATTAGCGCGTTTTTCTCTCTCGGCTTTCATTTGTGACGCCATGGCAGCCACTAAATCTTTTGGCGGCGTGATATCTTTGATTTCCACGCGCGTAACTTTAACCCCCCACGGCGTGGTCGCTTCGTCCACCACCGCTAACAATTTGGTATTAATATGATCGCGATTCGATAACGCTTCATCTAATACCATAGAGCCTAAAACGGTCCGAATATTGGTCATGGTAAGATTACGAATAGCGCGGTCCAACTCACTCACCTCATACGCTGCTTTGGCAGCATCCACCACTTGATGAAAGCAAATCCCATCTACTTTTACCATCGCATTATCGCGCGTAATAATTTCTTGTGAAGGGATATCAATCACCTGTTCCATCATATTTAATTTTGCGCCAATTTTATCTACAAAGGGCACAATCAGAGACAGGCCCGGGCGTAAAGTTTGCGTATAACGTCCAAAGCGTTCTACCGTCCATTCAAAACCTTGCGGCACTTGTTTGACACCCATGGAAATGACGGCAAGCGCCAAAACCACAATTAAAAATACAACTGTACCAAAGTCAATTGCCATGATTTTCTCCTTCCCGTTGGGGAATATTGCGACCATAAAATATTTCTAACATTTCGCGTTTGACTTGCGCTTTAATGCGTTTCACTTCCGAGTCAGAAAAATCATTCCTACCCATGCCAAAAAGATAATTATTCAAATCAAATTCTTTTAATAGCATTTTGGTATGAAAAATATTTTCCTGATAAACATTCACATCAATCATTTCATATGCATTGAGGGTATCTTTTGAAAAATAATTTTGAATGGAGTGAATACTATGATCAATAAAAAGTTTTACGCCTTTTTCATCGCGCGTAAAACCACGCACACGATAATCCACGGTAACAATATCTGAATCAAAACTATGAATGAGAAAATTGAGCGCTTTTAACGGTGAAATAACACCACAGGTAGATACATCAATATCCGCTCTAAAGGTACTAATGCCATTATCCGGGTGACTCTCCGGATAAGTATGCACCGTAATATGGCTTTTATTAAGATGCGCCACCACACTCTCAGGTAAAGGCCCGGGAGATTCTGTCTGCGCATCACGCGCTTTTTCAATCGGTTCTTCCGCTATCAACATGGTGACGCTGGCGCCTTGCGGGTCATAATCTTGATGCGCGATATTCAAAATGGAGGCATCGATAATTTGTGCAACCTCCGTTAAGATTTCAGTTAGTCTTCTTGCGCTGTAAACCCCATCAATGTATTGTATATACTCTTGCCGTTGTTCAGGAGTTTTAGCATAACAAATATCATAAATGTTAAAGCTGAGGTTCTTGGTAAGGTTATTAAATCCATGGAGCTTTAATTTTTTCATCGCACTCAAAATCTCAAAAAATGCTAATTGGAAATTATCCCAGCCCGCATTATACCCATATACAAGTTAACTGACGAGCAATAGTTCTAAAGTATTGTACTAATAATCTTCTCCAGGGCATAATAAGTTCAATTTTTCTAATAATTCAGGGGAGCGACTATGAAAATTCGCCAGAAATCTCTTTTACTTTTAGCACTGTTTGCAATTTCACCCATTGTTAGTCAGGCATCCGTCAACTTCCAAAAACCCAATCCGCCCATAGCGTATGACAGTGCCATCATGACCTCTTTTGCAAAAGCAATTGAGCGTGCGGCTCCTGCCGTGGTAAGCATTCATTGCACCAAAGAAGCCCCTAAAGATCTCAATCCATTATTACGAGATCCCGCTTTCCGCCATTTTTTTGGCGATCTGCGCAATCAGCAAATGCCACCAGAAATGCAAAATGGGGTAGGTTCTGGGGTTATTGTCACCAAAGATGGTTACATTTTAACCAATAACCATGTTATCTATGAAGCCAATGAGATTACCGTAAAATTATCAGATGGCCGTTCTTCTAAAGTTAAAATCATTGGCACTGATCCTGAAACAGATTTGGCGATATTAAAAATTGATTTACCCAATTTGCCGGTAATAGCTATGGGAAATTCCGATACTCTGCAAGTAGGGGATGTAGTTTTAGCCATTGGCAACCCCTTTGGCGTTGGCCAATCCGTAACTCAAGGGATTATTAGCGGTACCCACCGTAATGACTTAGGCATTAATACTTTTGAAAATTTCATTCAAACCGATGCGGCGATTAATCCTGGTAATTCCGGTGGTGCCTTAATTGACGTGCATGGTAACTTAATTGCCATTAATAATGCCATTTATACCCGCACGGGTGGTTACCAAGGGATTGGTTTTGCTATTCCTATCGTGCTTGCCAAAGATATCATGAATCAATTAATTAATGATGGCCATGTCGTGCGCGGTTGGTTGGGAGTCACCGTCCATAAGCTTAATGACGAAACCCGCAAATCCTTGAATTATCCTAAAGGCGAAGGTGCGGTCATTGCAGGGGTGATCCGTGGAGGCCCGGCATTTAATGCAGGCTTAAGACCCGGGGATATCGTCATTAGTGTCAATAACAAAGAAACAGACGATGCAGCTGCCGTATTAAGTATCATATCTAAACTAAAACCGAATGCGGCTTACCCCATCGCTGTGGTACGCAATGGGGAAATTTTAGATTTCCGTGTAGCGGTTGGCACTCGTCCAGAACAGAAAAAACCCACTCTCGCTAATCAGCCTTAATATTAGCCCGCGCTATTTCTTTTTCTAGGCGGGCCATTTTCTTGATAGTCTAAGGCTACTGTAAGCATTTGTTCCTTTTGATAACCAGATAACCTGTGCCAATTTTCAACTATGGACCGGTCACCTACACTCGCAGAATAATCAATAACCTCTTCAGGAATGCGTGTTTGAAGGGCGCCCGGTCTTTTCTTCCTCTTGAGTAGTAATAATGGTTGAGGTTGTACCAATTGAGCCTGCATGAGGCGGTTTTGTTCTGCTATTCGCGCTTTTTCTATTTCACCCTGATAATTACTCACCACACTATCAAAAGTTTGCGAATTAAAAATTATTGAATTTCCCTGCATTTTGATGACAATATGATCGATGGGTCCATCTGGCTGTATTACCACATTGGCTTGTCGCAAAGCCGTCTCTAAAGCAGTTTTTTGCAGGGGATCTAGATTTATCAATGAAATCCACATCTTTTGTTCTCCCACTTCACTAGGTTCGACAACACAGTTTATTCCGCTCAAAATACTGGTTAGCTTTTGCTTGATAATGGGTTGAACCTGCATGAGATCTTCGTGATCCATACGATTAATCATATTATCTATCACTCTTTTCCCATAGATTTTATTTAATGCTGCGCGATCACGAGGGAAAGGGAAACTAAGGTTTTGTACGCATTGACCGCGCGGATCGATTATCCAAATATCACCTGTAGTTAAATCACGATAGACAGCCCAAGCATGTGCGCCAGGGCTTGTATCATTGTCCAATAGTAAATCTGATCGATACCGCCTTACGGTTCCTTCAGGGAGGATTTGCTTGTGCACCAGATTTGCAATGATACTTGCCGCAATCATGCCCTTCTGACGACATACCAATAATCTTTTAGCAATGAGTTCATCATATTGTATGCAACAAATATTTTTAATCCCTGCGTTTGGATCTAATTTATTTAATTCAGCGGCTAAGGCCGCATCTAATCCTGCTTCAATTACATCTCTATCCATGCCATCTGGTATAGTAAGCTTATCCGTTAAGGTGCAGACCTCGTTGAGTACTTCTTTATCCAGTTTTGGAAAGCCACCACATTCCTGCTGTCGCTTTTGATAAAGTGCCGCATGAAATCTCACCACTTCATCGGTTAATCTCGTTATTATTTCTGATTGTGAATTGAAAAATTCGCAACAAGAATTGATATCGACCCAGTGCGTATTTGCATGACTGACGAAATCAATATTTAGGGCTACTGGTATCCACGTCGCGCCTGCATATTCATTATCTTCAAAATACTTTAGTACTGTTTTCTGTATTTCATCTGGAAGAAAGTAGGCCGGTTGTAGATGATTTACTCGTACAAAATGTCCACAATGTTTTTCAGTTCTGACCAATGCAAGATTAGGACCCTGTGCTGTCATGGTTAACTCCCAACATCTAATTTTACTAACTAAACAAATATGAGATTCTATAACAATGGCTTATGTATTGACAGATATTTCCAAAATTATCTTGAAAAAATCAGATAAACGGGATGGATAATAGATCGTGTATATCTGCATATTTTTTTACTAGACGTTTCTTTTTGTGGGTAAAAAAATATTTATCCATAATTTTAATTGCGGATTTATTTATTTCATTGAAATAGACAGCACAATTTGATATAAGTTATTATCTTAGATATTATTTTGTAGGTTACATAACATGGGTTCAGCGTCAACGCCGCTAGAGCAGTATACTATAATAAATGATGAGTTAGATAGTTGCCAAAAAATAATTCAAAGCTATATTTTTCAGCTCGCAACCGGCGATCAGTTCAAATATTGGGAAGATATTATTAAGAAAGTACTTCCTGATGCATTAACGCATGAAAAAGAGCGCTGTGAATTACTTTTTGTTCCCTCTGATTTGCATCCGTTTGTCACTACAACAGATGATGCCAAATGCCAAACCTATATGGTTATCTTAAAATTCTTAGCGGGCAAAGAATTCCCTGAAAAAACCACTGCTAAACCCATCAAAGTTGCCCTTAGAGAGTTAAGTAAAAGCTTGCAGTGCCCTGGCCAACTGATGCCAGGCATGCATAAAAAAGATAATATTGTTATTAATGGCTATGACGTAACCGCGCTCATTATCGAGCTTAATCGCATCTATTTGCTGCGATATTTAATCCAATCCTATGCACTCGTTGCTGATTATCAACCAGAAGTTCTAGAAATATTTTCTCCCCAATGGTTAGAAACGCAAGCCAATAAAACTATAAAGGTTTGTGACAATCTGCAAAACCATGTTAAAATTCAGGAAATTAATTTCAACAAAAAATTTCAGGCAGAAAATATTGGCATTGCCATTGCTAATGCCGTCTGGACAGTAGACTCCGTCCCTGTATCCAAGATATCCGTTCAACCTTTCCAACACTCCACTAGTCTCAAAAAATTCTGGCATAACCATCAAATGACCGCTTGGAGCAAACGTTTTGCAATTGGCTCTATCTTTAAACCTGCAGACAGAGTGGTGGTAACTGATCCCGCCCCGGGCAGCCCGTGGCTGATTAATCAACTCTTAAAAATCATCTTTTGGTTACATATCCCCATGATATTCAGCATATTGAAAAATATGGTTTTCCTTTCATTTATCAAAACACTGAATGAGTGTTGGGATTTTGTCACCAGCAAAAAACCTTATGAAACTTATAATACTGCTTATCATCCCGCAATAAGTTTGTGGGTTCAGTGCATAAAAATACTCTGCTTACCATTTTTAATGCTAGGACCGCTTGCCTTAGGCCTCACCTCAATCCCACTTTTACAATTAAGAGAATGGTGGCTAGATTTATTTGGTCAATATGAAACTGCAAAGTCTATGCTATACGTGCTAGATTTTATAGAACTCGTAAAAGATTGTATCGTTATGATGTTTGGCGTGGGTCTGCTGGTAAACTATTTCTCTTCCTTTATTACCGTGCCGGCAATACTCCTTAGTGTCGGGACCCCTATGGCTGCACTTATTACTATCGCAGCCGCTACCTTGCTGATTGTGTTAAAGTTTGTAGACGCGGAAAAATATTTTGAATTTCTATTTGGTTTTCAATTCCAGATCCCAAATTTACCAACCTTAATTCAATATACAATGGTCTCTCCTTTTATCCAAACCCTTGGTATCGCCATTAGCTTGGGGCTACCACTTTCATTGACATTATTAAGCACTGCACGCGTGGCGATAAATATTTTAGGTGCAATAAAAGATGTTGCATTATGGATATTGGGTTATCAATCTGCGGTTGAACCACAGCCGGTACCAGCGCCTGCTTCAGCGCCAGTTCCAACACCAGCACCAGTTCCAGCGCCACACCCAGCACTAGAAAAAACTGTACCAGAAGTATTACCATTATTCGATGCAAAAGCGAAAAATGATGCAGTGACGGCTGATGCAGTGCCAGCGGCAGCATCTGTGCCAGAGGCAGTACCAGTACCCAAGATCAGTTAGAGCTTATTGTTTATACTTTCAACAATTCTCTGGTTTTCTTCAATGCTATGTTTCATTCCTGCAAAGAAAGCGACATCAAAATAATATAAGTGCTAACATCCCCCCGCTCGCTATAGGGTGCAACTGGATCATAGTTTACACTTTAGACCGGGATCATGGATTACCTAAGATCCTGGTTTGTACCCTTCTGGCTCCTTCTCCCCTGAAATGAATTTCCCGAAGTATGATTAAGGTTATTTGGGAGAAGGTTGGGATGAGGGTAATGATCACCGTTCAAGCCTATAATCAAAACTAAGAGGCATTTGGTCCTTTGTCTTTAGTTAATCCAATAGATAGTCCATAGTTATGAGTTTCCCTCATCCCAACCTTCTCCCAAATAACCTTAATCATACTTCGGGAAATTCATTTCAGGGGAGAAGGAGCCAGAAGGGTACAAACCAGGATCTTAGGTAATCCATGATCCCGGTCTAAAGTGTAAACTATGATCCAGTTGCACCCTATAGCGAGCGGGGGGATGTTAGCACTTATATTATTTTGATGTCGCTTTTTTTACAATATAATTATGAGAATTAGCTGTTTCAGTATCAGAAGGGTAAAAATACTCTGGATACTGATTAACAACCTTCCTTACGTAATAAGGTGTAAATAACTTAACGTTTTGGCTGACAGCTGTCGGTGACAGTAATTTCTCTTTAATTTTTTCTTCTAATGTAGCCACATCAGGATAATGGTGATGGAAAGGTTTTGAAAGCCCTAGTTTATCAACGAGTTTATCATTAATATTAGCATGATTGAAAATTTCATCAGCATAAAATTTTGCAATTTCATGGATACTTTCAAGATTAACTATTTTCTTTTTGTTGACTAATAGCTCGGAAATAATATTTTCAAGTTTATCAATTGTTGGTCTGTAAGGAAAATAAATACCATATTGAAATGAAATTGAATCCGGCATGATGAGTATATGTTTATCATCGATTATTGAGTACCCGAGCACGGCTGTTCCCCAAAACCAATTTTGCAGAACATAATGGTTTAGAAGACTTATACCAATCCATGCAAGCCAGGCACCTGGACCGAAAGCAAATCCCATGAACGCAGCAAGATGAAATGTCGCGTAACCCGCAATAGCGCCCATCCAAATACTCACCATTCTTGAAAAATTAGGATGTTGCGCATTAAGGATTTTTTTAGCGATAAACCTTTCGTTTTGCCCTTTAATAAAGGCACTTTGATAGACAATGGGCAAATCTTTGAACTTAGTTTTTTTGTTAATGAATGCTTCTAAAAGAAGATAATCATGATTCATTTTCATTTTGACTCTTGATGAAAAATCACCATGCCAACAAATCGGCATATCATTTTGATAAGGGACAACAACTTCTGAAAGTTTTTTACTTCCTAAAAGAGTATAAATATTGATAAATGCAGCTTCAATATGCTTAATTTGCACCGGCTCATCGTTTGTTAGCAAAACACTCGGATTAATCGCAATTGTTAGACCGTAATCGTGGTTTTGGTTAGTAATGACTAGCTTGGTATATTTCATAAAGCTCACTTACTTTTCAGTGGATCAGCTTGAGTACTATACCAACCAGAAATACATTTAGCAAGCTCACAAGTTATTATTACTCTGATTATATGGTTATCCCGCAATATCGCGCCCTATCACGAGCTAGCCAAACGCATCAAACCCCGTAATATGGCGCCCTATCATCAGATGGTGGACATTATCCGTGCCCTCATAGGTAAACACAGACTCTAAATTATTCATATGCCGAATCACATGATAATCCAGACTAATGCCATTGGCACCAAGGATATTACGCGCATTACGTGCTATTTTAAGCGCCTCACGGCAGGCATTCATTTTAGCCAGAGAAATCATAATATGGTTGGCATTATCGGCATCTAGCAGGCGTCCTAATTGTAAATTCAAGCATTGCGCTTTTACCATTTCCGTAAACATATCTACTAAAACCGCCTGCACAAGTTGAAAACTGGCGATAGGTTTACCAAATTGTATGCGTTCTTTGGCATATTGTAATGCGGTATCATAACACGCCATGGCAGCACCCATGGCGCCCCAGGCAATACCGTAACGCGCTTTTGACAAACAGCTTAATGCCGTGACTAAGCCTTTTTCTGTGCCAGGTAAAAGTTTTTCCTCTGGCACAAAACAATCTTCTAAAACAATTTCTCCGGTGATGGAGGCACGTAACGAGAGTTTATGTTTAATTTCTAGCGTTTTAAAGCCTTTACTTTCCCGCTCCACGATAAAACCACGCACTGATTCAGTTTCATCTTTGGCCCAAATAATCGCAATATCTGCGATGGTGGCATTGGTTATCCACATTTTACTCCCTTGTAAATGCCAACCGCCTTTTACTTTGATCGCTTTGGTTTGCATACTGTTCGGATCAGAGCCACTATCCGGCTCGGTAAGCCCAAAACAACCCAGTATTTTTCCTTGCGCCATTAACGGCAGATAATGCTTTTTTTGTGCTTCAGAGCCATACGCAAAAATAGGATACATACATAAAGAACTTTGCACAGAGACAAAACTGCGCAAACCACTATCTCCACGCTCTAATTCTTGACAAACCAGTCCATAAGCCACATTGCTGGCCCCTTGTCCACCATAATTTTCTGGCAAAGTCATCCCTAATAAACCCAAATCTGCCACTTTTTTAATGAGCCCACGGGGGAATTCCGCTTTTTCATACGCCGTTTCAATGATGGGCAAAACGTCTTCTTTGACAAAGCGTTGTACGCTATCACGGGTGAGCTTTTCTTCATTACTTAACTGTTCATCCAGGCAAAATAGATCTTCCATGTTTTTCTCGCATTGTTTGAATTTTAGTAATAATATCCTCAACACTGGGTAATACGTATTGTGCTGCATCTCCCAGCGGTATAAAACAATCTTGTGCTGTTATCCGCGCCACCATCGGCAGGGGATCAAGATTTTCAACTAATAAGCTAATTAGTTCTTCACTGAGGGAGCCCGTTTTACGACATTCATCCACTATTAACACCATAGGTTTACCGGCAATTTCTTGCAAAATGGTTTCTAAGGGTAACGGTTTTAACCAGCGCAAATCCACTAGTTTTACTGAAATTTTTTGCGCCACTTGCCGCGACAAATGCATGCCATTACCGTAACTGAGTATTACGACATCAGACTTTTCATCACTGCGGGATTCAAATATTTTCTCTGTATATAAAGCTATAGGCTCTAAAAAAATAACCACCCGTTGATCCACCTGTGCCAATCGGACGCTTTCTTGTAATAGTTGATAAGCATCCATGGGAGTTGAAGGGCAAGCAATCATTATCCCTGGAATTTCCCGTAAAAAGGCAATCGCATTATCATTATGAAAATGGCCCCCAAACCCTTTTTGATAGGCCAAGCCCGGGATGCGCACCACCATGGGATTCGTGTACTGCCCGTTAGAAAAAAATGACAACGTTGCTGCCTCTCCGCGAATTTGATCGGCCGCATTATGCACATAAGCCAAAAACTGAATTTCCGGTATGGGTAAAAAGCCATTATGCGCCAAGCCAATTACCGTGCCTAAAATAGTTTGTTCATCCAAAATGGTATCAAACACACGCGCCGGGCCAAAGCGGGTTTGTAATTCTGCCGTAACATGATAAACGCCACCCTTTTTAGCCACATCTTCCCCAAAAATGCACGCATTGGGATAATGAGATAAAATATCACTTAATGCCGTATTGATGGCATGTGCCATATTTTTAAATGTCTGCCCCGCTTTAGCGGTTGCCATACTTAACTTGCGCTTTGGTGGAATAATCGCTGCCATGATGGCTTTGGCACTGTTGAGTTTGGGTGCTTGCGTGGCACGTTTTGCGCGTTCTTGAATTTTCGTGCGAAACTTTTCATAAAGATTGACAATTTCATTGGGCGTTAACCACTGGTTTTGCACAATGGTGCGTGCAGAATGTAACAGCGGATCATCCGATTCATCTGCCTCAATTTGTGCTTGCGTATGATACTGCGATTCAATATCAGCGCCGGCATGACCCAGCAAACGCACCGTTTTCATATGTAAAAATACGCATTGTCCTTTGCGCGCCAAGTGTTCTGCTTGTACGCCTTTGGCATACACATCTGCTAAATTTCTACCATCACACGCAATATACTGTAACCCTGGGCGGTTTTTGATGGTTTTTTCAATCCAGTTTTCTGGCGTGGGCTGGGAGATCCCAATGCCATTGTCTTCACACAGCCACACTAAAGGCAGTGGTAAATGGGTATCTATAATCCATTGTGCGGCATTAAATGCGCCTTGTGCGGTGGAATGATTGACTGATGCATCTCCAAAACTACACAGTACAATGCTGTCTTTGGGCAATGGTGTTACACTTTTTAGTGTTTTTGCCATAGATATGGATAAAGCCGCACCGATGGCTTTGGGTAAATGAGACGCAATGGTACTGGTTTGTGGCACCACCCATAATGGCACACTGCCAAATACTTTATGGCGCCCCCCACTGATAGGATCATCACTGGAGGCAACCAAAGATAAAAGTTCATCATAAATAATATCAATCTCAGGGCAAAATCTGGCACGCTCTGCCATAAATGCCCCGCTGCGGTAATGCAAAAATGCAATATCGTCTTTTCTAAAGACACGGCCCAGGGCCGCATTGCCTTCGTGACCGCTGCTGGCAATAGTATAAAACCCTTGTTGTTGCTCGCGTAGTTGACGCGCCATGAGATCTACATGACGGCTGATTAATTGTGATTCAAATAAAGAAAGAAAAAACGCTTTATCTAGTCCTTGGGTATCACTTTTCGCTAAGGGAAAATCTTGCGCTAACACGCGCCTGGTAAAATTCTCATCGACAATTTTGGCGCGGTTTAACTCCATTATGGGGCTATGGCCTTGCGCATCGCTTGAATGGTTTGACGATAATCTGAGCTATGAAAAATAGCCGAGCCGGCCACAAAGGTATCTGCGCCTGCTTTGGCCACATCGCCAATATTTTGAATATTAATTCCTCCATCCACTTCTAAGCGAATGTTCCGGCCGCTCGCATCAATAATTTGGCGCACTTGTTGAATTTTATCTAACGTTGCCGGAATAAACTTTTGTCCGCCAAAGCCTGGGTTTACGGACATTAATAGCACCATATCGAGTTTCTCTAATACATGCGGCAATAGGGTTAAGGGAGTCGCGGGGTTAAAAGCCAGTGCAGCTTTGCAGCCTGCTTCTTGAATTAATTGCAAGGTTCTATCTACATGTAAGCTTGCTTCCGGGTGGAAGGTGATATTGGTTGCACCGGCTTTGGCAAACATGGGAATAAGCGCATCTACGGGTTGGACCATTAAATGCACATCAATCGGCGCTTTGATACCATAATTGCGCAAGGCTTCACATACCAAAGGGCCGATGGTTAAATTGGGTACATAGTGATTATCCATTACATCAAAATGAATGAGATCTGCTCCCGCCGCTAAAACGGCAGTCACTTGTTCACCTAATCGTGCAAAATCAGCAGACAGGATGGAAGGTGCAATTGCATATTTTTGATGTATCATTTTTTTAAGCCATTATTTAGGGAACCAATAACCAAAGCTTACCATTGCTAGGTTGACACCGCTATTGGGACGTTTAATCGAGGCATTAGAGTAATGGTACACACGCATCGCTAAGTCATATTGTTGTTTTTGGCCAAAGCGCATACCCATGCCAAATTTGTCTTCAAATTGAAAGTGTAAGGAAAGGATACGGCCTTCGATTTCTGTTTCTGACAACCATGAAAGTCCAACTCCTAACTCACAATAAGGCGCAATGTGACTGTCACCATAAGGCGTTTGTCTTTGCCAACGCAA
>JABDCK010000008.1 GCA_013288185.1 Gammaproteobacteria bacterium | reverse complement strand
TAACGCAAATTCGATTCCGATAGAGGAAAGACTGAATGATTTTTAATATTTCAATCAAAATAATTTTTTCTATATGTCCAAGAATATTGAAACTAAAAGATATTTTACATGCGTCTTAAAGATGCTGAAAGCATAAGAATTGTTCGTCACCTCAAGAAATTAGTTGGTATCTAAAATGAAAATTAAGACATCATTAAGAAATGCAACAGCCAAAGATATTGATGCCATTACCAATGTATATTTACGCTCACGCAAAGAGCTGGTTGCTTTTGCCCCATTAAAACATACAGATGAAAGCGTTCTCCAGTGGATTGGTAATGTTCTCCTTACAAAAGAGCAAGTAATTGTTGCACAAGAAAGGGGAATTATTATTGGCATGATGTCATTGACAAAAAACAACGGGATAGGATGGATCACACAACTTTACATTCATCCTGAAGCGGTTGGTCATGGCATTGGAACATTAATGATTAAAAAGGCAAAAGCGATTTTAGGTTCTCCAATTCATCTCTATACATTCCAGGAAAATATCAGAGCTAGCCGATTTTATGAACGACATGGGTTTCACGCAATAAATTTTGATGATGGTTCCGGTAATGAAGAGAATTGTCCCGCGGTATTATACGAATGGATAGCCTAATCTCCACAATTAATATAAAATTATTAAAAAAGGATAATACTATGTTAAAAATCGCCATTATTGGTGCAGGGCTCAATGGCTTAGCACTTGCTATCAGTTTACGACAATTAGGATTTGCGCCAGAAGAAATTGCTATTTATGAAAGAGGAGAAACAGCTAGAGCTGAAGGGGCAGGTATTATATTTTGGGCAGAAGCGGTTTCATTGTTAAAGAGAATTGGCGTTGATTTAACTGATGTGGGAGTAACGTTACCTAAGCTGAAAACTACATTTTTAAGTGATTCAGGGGAACCCAAAAATTTTGATATTGAAAAACCGCCAGGTCAAGAAGCTTATGGTTTTTTAAGAGAAAATATATATAAGAAACTGTTGGAAAAAGTACATGCCTGTGGTCTTATTATACAAACCGATTTTGATTGTGAAAATGTAGTGCAAGCAGATGGTCAATGTACGGTTTACTTTAAGAATAAACCGCCACTTCTTGCGGATGTTGTGATAGGCTGTGATGGAATAAATTCCGCAGTACGTAGGGTTATTTTTCCAGGGTTTGAATCAATTCCACTTCATATCAGAGCATATAGAGGCACCTATCAGGGCACAGCGGAAGAGGTGGCAAGGTTTGAACTTCCTAATGATGCTTGTCAGGTGTATGCAGGACGAGATTTTCGCATCTTTCTTTACCCAAATGCGGTAGATAGTGATGCAGGCCTTTTGAGCTATTATTGGTTTGCTGCGCATCGTATAGATCCTACAGAGCTACATCATGAGGGTGACTCAAGTGAGATGACCGCAGAGAAAATTCAAGCATTACTCTTAAGAATGCCACATTGTCCAGAGCAAGTTGCGCGTTGGATTGCACAGACACCCCATGAGAAGATCATTCCTAGTTCCACTTTGCGACAATTGCCCTTTGGAGATTGCAGTGTCAATCGGGTAGCATTACTTGGCGATGCCGTGCATGCGATGGCGCCCACTGCGGGATTAGGATTTTTATTAGGGGTCATCAATTCCTTACATTTAGCAGCCAGTTTGCGTTTGCGGTCTGATAATATTCCTACCGCGCTTGAAGCGTATTGTTCCAACATAGCGTTACATTCTAGACGTTGTCTGGAGTATACGGCAGAGCTTAATGATTTATTTTATACGCAGAATCCAATGGTGACGGCAATGAATGCAGCAAAAACCTATGGAGAATTATTTCAATTAACAACTAGAGCTGCTGGACAGAGTTTGATGGTTTATAATGAAGCGATAAGCGCGCGAGATATTGCAGCTACTTGTCTGCAAAAAAATATTCGCGGTTATCTTGTAAGAAAAGGTGGTCAAGAAGAAAATCCTTTAGAGAGTGAAACTGTGACGACAAGGTGTAAAGTTTAACGGGAATGCGGTGAAAATTTTATGCAACGTTGTGCTTGGGTGAATCTCAACAATCCATTACTGGTAGCGTATCATGATGAAGAATGGGGACGACCTGTGCATGATGATGTTAAGCATTTTGAAATGCTGACTTTAGAAGGCGCACAAGCAGGATTGAGTTGGGAAACCATTCTTAATAAACGCGCGCATTACCGAAAATTATTTGCACGCTTTGATCCACTGAAAGTATCCAGGTTTTCTCCAGAAAAAGTTGAAAAATTATTGACCGATCCTGGTATTGTTCGAAATCGCTTAAAAGTTGAATCTGCGATTAGTAATGCGAAAGCTTTTTTGAAAATACAAAAAGAATTCGGAACTTTTGATGATTATATTTGGGGTTTTGTTAACCACAAACCTATTCGTTCTCCTTTAAGCGATATGATTTCCAAAGATCTGAAAAAAAGAGGTTTTCGATTTGTCGGTAGCACTATTATTTATGCTTACATGCAAGCGATAGGGATGGTGAACTCGCATAGTCCTGATTGTGATTTTTCAAATGCCAATCCATCTTGGCATGTTTATATCTTGCGCTGTGCGGATAACTCTTTATATACTGGCATTACAACGGATGTGCAAAGACGATTACTGGATCATCAAGATGCTAAAAAGGGTGCTAAATATTTGCGTAAAAGGGGTCCCTTTCAGGTAGTATTTCAACAGCTGATAGGGAATAAATCACAAGCCTTAAAAATTGAACGTTGGATTAAGTCCTTAAGTAAAGGACAGAAGGAAACGTTGGTTAAAAAAGGCGTTATCGATGTGGATTTAACCCTAGATTAATTAAGTGATATGACAAAAAACTTCCCACTAGTAGGGAAATTTGTTACGATAACACTGATGCGGCATTCCCCATCTAAAATTGCTTGGTGAAGCCAAAAATTTAGCCGCATGACACACTTTTTGAAAGAATTGCCCGCACCCTTAATATTAACCGATATGGAAGCCAAAGAACGTGCATGGTAGCTAATGCAACTTTTAGTTTCAGAGGATACTTTATGCCTAATCTTCAGCTTCAAGCAGCGTTGAACAGACTTTTGCGAAATAAAACAAAGCCATGTGAAACAGAATTTTTTAAGCCCGTCGATCCAAATTATTTGTCAAATAGAATTGAGGAACTTTTAAGAAATTATGCGTTTATTGAAAAATTAGATAGGCTGGCTATTAATGACGCCGCAATTGAAATGGGGTATCCGGAGTGGCATGGTTGTCGTGGACCAGATGGTGAATATCAATTGATTCTTGCGGTGAATGATATTTTTACAGAACGTGCTGTTGGGAGTGGTAAGTCTAAAATAGCTTTTGGTGCGCTTCGTCTGGACGGAGAAACGGGAGTTGAAGATTACGTTAATTTGCTAGTCGACATTAGTGGTAAAAACCTGGAAAAACGAACAAGAAAGGCAGAAAAACTTAAAGGTGAAATTCTGCTTCCTTGGGAGTTACAGGGAACCTTAAACCGGGAAAGGTTCAAAGAAACTCCAGGATTTTTGTTGTGTGTTTTAGGGCATAAAAGAACGTATGATGGGAAATATTCCCAGCATGTTTTTGCGCCGCGCGGAAAAACGTTAAGAAATTTCCGTGCTGAATGTAACCCCGGAGAATTTGAATTAATTGCAGTACAATTATGTGAAACATTGGCGTATCTCCATGATGAAAAAAAGATTTATCATGAAGATATTAAGCCCGATAATATTGTCATCATTAGAAAAAATGGAATAAAAGCCTATTTTATAGATTGGGGACTTTGCAGCTGTTTTAATGACTATGGAATTGCTACATTAGGTTATGAAACACCGGAACTTCGTGTGGCGCATGATCCAGAAAGTCGTCCTCTTATTCCATATTGGAAATATCGTGGTGAATATACTAAAGCATTGGTAGGTGTTGATACGTTGGCCAAATATTATTTAAATCAGATGCTTGAATCTCAAAAAAGACAATTATATCAGCGCTGTGAAGACTTTCTTCATCCAAGTTTTGCCAATGATGTCTATGCTTTAGGCATTACTTTCTGGGAGATGACAGAAGGTCGAGGTCACATTCCAACCATGGCGCTTACGACACAGCCTTGGATAGGGATGATGGCATGTTTTAGGGAAGGCCGTTGGACTGCTCGAGAAGCTTTGGAGCATTGGCGTTCGAAGTTGGATGAGAGAGCGGCTGCCCTAGCATCGCAAAGGATACTTGAATTTAGATCAAGAGGAAGATTACCTATGCCAGCACCGCAGGCGGGGTTGCGAAGGAAAGGGTGTGTTATCCTTTAGTGTCCCATTACGATGTTATTTATCTGATTACCTTAAGTCTCACGCCAAAAACGCGGTATGAATATTCGGTCATGTTTATCAAGGTAATTATTTTCTTTTTCAATTTTTTATGATAAAAAGCAGCTTCTTTTCAGCAGTATTGAGAAGAAGGGTATGAATATTTAAGATTGAGAAGGAAAATTTAAATGTCAAATGCAGGACCCATCGCCAGCACAGTAACTCAAACAGTTTCAAAAACCATAGCTCCCATTGTCAAAGAAATAATAGGTGCGGCTGGTGAAATCGTAGGAGAAGTCGCCAAAGATGTAGCCATTGAAGAAGGCTTAGGAGCAGTAGCCCCCGGCATAGATGAGGTTGCAAATAACGTAACTGACAGCACGCTTACTATTCTATACAATGCATTGCCTTCTATACAAGATACAGAAGCTATGCTGAGACATGCTGCAGAAGTAACTGCCGAATTCGTTGGCGAGCATGCACTGCCTATTATAGCAACAACCGCAACAATTGGGTTTACGACACTTTATCTTTACAATCGCTCACAGAAAAAGCAACAAGCAGCGAGAAAGGCTGCAGAGCTAGCAGCAGCTCCACCAGCAGCAGATGAAGCAGCAACTCTAGCAGCAGCTCCACCAGCAGCTCCACCAGCAGCAGATGAAGCAGCAACTCTAGCAGCAGATCCAGATGGTGAAGCCAGAAAATCTAGAAGACTTGAACTATAATCTTACAAAATGCACCGGTAACATAAGTTATCGGTGCGCTTATTACTCATCGACCAGACTTAAAAGAGCTTCTCTATCTTCCCCAAATATACCTGCAACTGCGTAAAGCGGATATGAATGAATATGATCAAATTCAGAATAGTTATGAGTTGAAAAACGAATGCCATAAGGTGATTGAGGATGCGTTTGTAAAAATAATCTTAAACTCTTTAAAGTACTTCCATATCCACTTTTAGTTTCAATGGGTATAATAAACTGATCTTGTTGCATTAAGTAATCAACCTCAGCTGTGCTGCTAGGAGCATCGCGTTGCCAATAATAAAGTTGTGGTGTAATGTGTGGATTACTATAAGCAAGTAACTCTTGCCCAATCATTGCTTCTGTCAGCGCACCTTTGTTAATGAATTCCTGATGGGGTTCAAGTACCCATTCTTTATTGTTTACACCTAAAATTACTTGCGTTAAAGCTACATCTAAAAATATAATCTTAAATTTATCAGAAGATGCTTGTGCCCCTAAAGGAATGCCCTGACCTAGACTATTTGAAATCTTATGTACAAGATTAGCTTTGATTAATAAATCCAAGCAAGGTTCAAGTTCGCGCTTTCGATATTCCTTAGAAAAATTGGTATATTTAATTGATTTTCCAAGATTTAAAGGGATTTGTTCTATGAGAAGGTTAAGATATTTATACTGAGATTGTTTGCTATATTTTTGAAAATCCTGCCGATAGGTATCTATTAAAGAATATTGAATATTTGTACAATCAGACATATTTTGAGTTTCAATCCAACGTTTTACGACTTCTGGCATTCCACCAATTGCCATATAAACACCTAAAAATTCAATTAGTTTATCATGTACAGGCTCCAAAATTGGTTCATGTGATTTATGATTTAATATTTCTTGGATTAAAAGATTTTGCTTTATTGCTTTAAGAAACTCCATAAAAGACATAGGATGCATATAGAAAAATGAGATCCTTCCAACAGGAACGCTAATGCTTTCTAAGGAAAAATCTAACAAAGAACCCGCGGCGATAACATGTAGGCTCGGAAGCTTTTCATAAAAATATCGCAATGCAGTAATGGCAAGCGGAGCCTCCTGGATCTCATCTAAAAAAAGAAGAGTTTTATTAGGAGTAATGCTCTTCCCTACTAATAGCGAAAGTGATTTTATAATTCTTTCGGGTTGTAAATCTTGTTCAAAAATTTCTTTTGCTCGTGGAAGTAATTCAAAATTTATTTCCACAAAATCTGAAAAATGTCGGCTTAATGCTCTAATAGCATGCGTTTTTCCCACTTGTCGTGCGCCACGAAGTAGTAGAGGCTTTCGATAAGGATCTTTTATCCAGTGCTTAAGATGGTAATCAATTAATCTATACATCTAACACCTAGAAAATGGTTGTAATTCAAGGATAGTATATACATTTATGGTTGTAATTCAAGGATAGTTTATGAGTTTTTGGTTGTAATTCAAGGATAAAATGTGGTGAAATGTTACAACTATTTGATTAATATAGAAAATATTGAGTGATAATGCACGCGTTCGTTATTTAACTCTTATGCCAGTTTATCCCATCTTTTTACAAGTAGCGTGGACAACGGTTTTTTCGTCTAAGTAAGTCCAGGTTGCATCAAGTGTATCTTTATTTTTGGAATGAAAAACGATAATTCCGGTTTCTTTAGGATCTGCTGGATTAATAGCTGCTACTGATAAGCTGTTATTGGCTTTATCAACTATTCCAGTGCCATGATAAACATCTCCTTCCGTTGTGCGACTATCCAAAGAATAAGTCTCTCCGGTTTTTTTTAGGATTTGGGTCAAGGTAAAGGGTTTTTGCGTGCGCGCATCATTGCCAGTACACTCATATTTTCCCTCAAAAGCGATAGCCAAGGGGCTCAAACTTAATAATAATGGCAAAATAAATAATTTTTTCATATTAATTCCTTTTTGCGAGCTTAATAACAAAGTTTTTTAATGGAAAAACCACATGAACCAGTATAATCAACGACTTGATTTGTTACAAACACTGAAAAGTGGGAAATAGCTTTTATGTTACCTTTCTTTCGAGAAAACACGATGCAATTTTTACCCTATATATGTTTATGGCTAACCTTATTGGTAACACTCATAACGCAATCCAGAGTATTTTTAGGATTGGGTCTGATAATTTCTTTTATTGCTGGCATGTTGATTGGCACCATGACGTGGATTGGGTTATTAGCGCTATTATTAACGGGTATGCTTGCGCTCTTATATTTTCACAAAATATTTAGAAAAATAACGTTTATTGGGATGTTGATTGGGACATTTTTGTTATATTTTCGTGCACTGCCGGGATTTCATAATTTGCTGGTTATCTCTGCACAGCACACTTCAAAACTCGCAACTGCGTTTACGATGCATTTGAATTTTGACAAAGTATCGATGGGGTATATTTTGCTTTTTGCCAGTCAAATCCCATTAAGTTTCCGTTATTTTTTTAACCGTCAAATATTATTAAAAACATTTCCCATTATAGTAATGTGCATGTCACTATTAATGGGGGCTGGGTTATTAACGGGTTATGTAGCGTTTGACTTTAAAATACCTTCTTTTACGTTAATATGGGTGTTAAATAATTTATTCTTTGTTTGTGTTGCAGAGGAAGTTTTATTCCGTGGGATTTTGCAACAAACTTTTATGCATGTCGCAGATAAATATAAAATACATTTTATTTGGCCTTTGATGCTTGCTTCTGTAATTTTTGGGTTGGCACATTTTAAAGCAGGGGTGATTTTTATCGGTCTTGCCTCTGTTGCGGGGATGTTTTATGGTTATGCTTATTATAAAACGCAACGATTGGAAGCTTCTATTCTTACACATTTTATGGTAAATTTTATACACTTTCTATTTTTTACCTATCCAGCACGTATAATTTAATTGTTGTGGAAGGACTTTACATGCCTCACAGTACCTCATTTACATTGATTCGTCACGGTCATGCTGCCGCTGGGTTGGAAGATAAAACTCGTCCGCTAAATGCGCAAGGGGTACAAGAAGCAAAAAATTGTGGAGTCATATTAAGTAAAGCACCACCCTTTGATTTAATTATTACCTCATCGGCAACCAGAGCCAAAGAAACGGCAAGTGAAATCCTCACGCAGTTTAATTATAAGCCCCGTATTATTGAAATAGATGAAATTTTTTTACCATATGCACCTGCTGCTTTTCATGCTATAGATGAAGCCGTGAAGACGTATCATCCCAAAAATGTTTTGATTGTTGGCCATATGAATATTATAAACTCTATTGGGTTGCTAATCGCGCCGACTGCAACGGAACTCTTAAATGTTAATTTTAATTGCTGTGAAGGATTTGAAATTACAGCGACGGGTGTCATACGATATATAAAAGCAGATAAAAGGACGTAAATATGATTAAATTAGAAAAAAGTATAATTTTCTTGGTGGCATGCTTAACCCTGTTAATGGCAGAAGTTGCAAACGCATGTACCCGATTTACTTATACGGGCCCAGACAATACCGTTGTCACCGGGCGTTCGATGGATTGGGTCGAAGACATAAAAACAGAGTTATGGGTATTTCCTGCAGGGATAACTAGAACGGGTAGCGCTGGTGCCAATAGTGTCAAATGGACTTCTAAATATGGAAGTGTTATTGCGAGTGGTTATAATCTAGGGATGACGGATGGTATTAATGTTAAAGGGCTAGGCGTCAATTTGTTGTATTTAGCCACGTCAGATTATGGTAAACCTCGGGCTGAAAGAAAAGATCTCTCCGTGTTTATTTGGTTGCAATATGTTTTAGATAATTATGCAAGTGTTGCTGAAGCGGTTAAAGATTTAAGTCAAGATCAGTTCAATATGATTGCACCGACCTTACCCAATGGTGCAAGTCCCTCCGTACATTTAGCGTTAGCCGACCCAAGTGGCGATAATGCTATATTAGAATATGTGGCAGGAAAGTTAGTAATTCATCATGACAAAAAATTTAAAGTAATGACCAATGAACCGACTTATGACAAACAACTGGTATTGAATGATTATTGGGAAAATTTAAAAGGTGTATTCCTTCCAGGAACGGATGATCCAGCAGATAGATTTGTCAGAACGAGTTACTATTTGAATGCGGCACCCCAAACCTCTGATGAACAGATTTCTGTTGCAGCAGTTTTTTCGATTATCAGAAATATATCTGTCCCTTTCTCTGCTAAGACATCCGATAGACCCAATGTAGCTTCAACGTTATGGCGAAGTGTGGCAGATTTAAAGCATAATGTTTATTATTTCGAAAGCTCGGATAGGCCCAATGTATTTTGGGTTGAATTAAGTAAATTGGATTTAAAAGCCAAAGCTCCCATTAAGAAATTACCCTTGGTCAACAATGAAGTATATGCAGGCGAAGTTAGTAAGCACTTTGTCCAAAGCAAGCCTTTTTGAGGTTTTATGAAAAAAATAGCTGTCGTAATGCTTCTGTTGGTTAGTTCATCACTATTGGCGCTTTCAAGCCATGAAGCAGATGCAAAATTTCGAGAGAAAGTGGTGGGTCAAGAACAAGTGGCTATAGAGCAAAAAATGATTGCTGCTAAAAACGGGGTATTCATTTTATTTACGCCCGCGCAGGGTACCCCACAAATGATATCTGAATCTGGAGATATTCCTGCAGGATTAATTCCCACAGCAAGAATGCAAAGTTATGAGACTTCTGTAAAACCTCGGGTTAAAACCACGCATGCAATGCCAGCCGCTAATATCCATTGTATTTTTATCAGATCACATAAAAATCGCGCACAGGCGGATAATGCTTTGAAATATGTGGATGATACGT
The DNA here is from genome assembly GCA_013288185.1 of Gammaproteobacteria bacterium. Classification (GTDB taxonomy): domain Bacteria; phylum Pseudomonadota; class Gammaproteobacteria; order Berkiellales; family Berkiellaceae; genus Berkiella. The sequence goes on along the minus strand of JABDCK010000008.1, from coordinate 35,929 downwards.
ATTACCAGCAGTTATTAGCAAAATATCCCACACAAATAACAGAGAAAATTATCTCACCGGAAGTTTATGCGGCGTATATTAAAAAAGGTATGCCTGCTGCTTTTTATTATTATAGAGATAATCAAAAACCCGTTTTTTCAGCGGTATTTGCTAAGCAGATTAATGACAAAGTGGGCAATACTTTACCATCTCCTGGGATCTATCATAACCGTCACCAAGATTTAAAGATAGTCAACCAAATGTTAAAAAGTATAGGTATAGAGGCACTTGAATAAAAGCATATATTATTCTACGGTAATAATAGAATATTAAACATGGAGAATGCTATGAAAAGGAATGTAAAGCAATTTTCGCTCGTTGCATTAATGCTAGGCGCAATTCCTTTGGGTGCTTACGCAGAACCACCCATGCCACCTGCGCCACCTATGGGCTTACAAATGTATGTACCAAACTTAGATGGTGGGTACGAATTTAATGCTAGCATTCTTTTTCTAAAACCCACTAACCGTTATTTTGATTATGCAGTCTTAACGCATCCGCTGCCTGCATTGGGGCCTACCTGGAATGTTCAAACGGTTGATCCTACTGAGAATCCAGGATTTAATGTGGGCGTGCGTTATATTGCGCCTGGTACAGGTAGAGACGTGCAACTCAATTGGACACATGAACATACCAGTGATTCCGCGGGTGCGACCGCAGGTCCCGGCGCCTTTATTGGAACCTTTTTTAATACAGGGCCTCTTGCAGTCGATACCTCTATCGCGAATGCAACGGGAACAACGCATTATGATGTGGTTAACTTTGATGCCGGTCAATTCGTACAATTTGGCAATCATCTACAAACACGACTTTTTGCGGGACTAACAGGGTTAGCATTAAAAGAAGAATTAGTGGCGACCTTGAGTGGTATTGTTGTGAATACAACCGCTTATTATACGCTTACCACTAATAATATTTCTCGCTACACGGGTATGGGAACGCGCTTTGGTTCTCGTGTAAGTTACGACGTTTATCCTTGCATTTCTATCATAGGTCAGATGGCGGGTTCCGTATTAGTTGGAACTGAAAAATCTAATGCTACCTATACGACTATCTCTCCTGTAGTTGCAGCCGGTGGTTTACCGCATGATAACCAATTTGTGCAAGCAGATAAATCAACCCAAGTAGTGCCTGCCTTAGATGCAAAATTGGGCTTAAGTTACTCCTATATGTTTAGAAACCAATCCCGCTTTACTTTTGAAATTGGTTACCAAGCAGAAACCTATATTAATGCAATTACCATTTACCAAGATACGTGTGACGTAGCAGGTACTCCTTTAGGATCGGGTGTTTTCGTTTTGACCATGGGCAGAACGGTCAGTGATTTTACCAATCATGGTCCTTATTTGAACTTTAGCTATAAAATCTAAGCAGTTTTTCTAATACGGATGGGTGATGTTTATGCATCATCCATCGGCCTTCCGCTAAAATTAAGTTAACTTTCTTATTAAATAATCCTCAAAAAATTGGAAAGAGAGCTATCTTTCAATTTTTTTCAATGGTAAAATATGCACTGTTAGTTATATGAATTATAATGGTGAACATGATGAAAACAAATGAAACGATCTTTTATGTTGTCGGTCAAGTGCAATTGAAGGTTCTGGATGATACTGGTAAATTTATTCAACCTTCTTTTGACGAAATAAAAGCGTCTTTAGCTGCGCCATTTTACGGCGATAATCCGATGCTAGCTCTTTATAGAACTTTCGATGAAGCTCAATTTAATGCTGTGTTAGATATGGAAAAAGAGAGTCACTATTATAGTGCTATTTTTGAAGTAACCCTTAAGAATGAAGAAGTGTATTTTCCGAATACACCTTCGGCAAAGTATCAGTTCCTGAGACGCCCTCTTTCAAAATTGAATATGCTTTCAGCTTCTTTGGCGTATGTTGACGCTTGCTTTGAGAAAGTCATGTTGAACGTTCATGAAGAAACTCCTATTGAACATGTTGCAAAGCAGTTTTTGCCCGCTGCAGACAAGCTTGTTATGCTTTTAGGGGGTGCGATAGGCGTTTTAGGAGGATATGTAGGATGGGGTGTTGTCGGCGCGATTATCGCTGGGGGTGCTGGCGGCTATATTGCGAGTAAACTTGGTGAGAAATTCCAGCCAAATAAAGCCAAAGTGTTCTCGCCATTAGACGATAGAGCAAGTGAATATGCAGATGCCGAATCGCAAGACAGTGCAGAAAGTAAGGCTAATCCGCCACAATTAACCCCGTTGCAGTCTTTAGCGCGATCCGGCGGCTTAAGAACACCTTCGCCAACACGAGTAGACGTAAATGCAATAGGAAATCGCGTCGCTAAACAACGCCTATCTTAGAGTAAATAGCGTTTTTGCCATTGCAGATAAAGATTTTGAACATGATCGGTAAGTGCTTCTTTTGAGGAAAATTGTTTAGGATCAATTGCGTCATAAACATAATAATTTGCACGATGATTCTGTGCTTTCGTAATCACCCATAATTTGCAAAGCAAATGTTGGTTTTGCCATTCAAAATCTTGTTGCGCTTCATAATGTAAAAAGACGGGGATAATGGGAATACCGGATTGTAAGGCTAAATCAAACGCGCCATAGCGAAAGGGAGTAAAAATGCGTCTACCTTTACAGCCGCCTTCTGGATAAAGCCCGATGTTTAACCCTTTGTTTAAGGCCTCTAACATGGTGTTGGTAGCTTGCGCACGTGATTCTTTACAATCTCTATTAACATAGAGCGTCCCGGCAGCTTTGCCAATCCTACCCACAATCCACCAATCTTTCACTTCAATTTTTGCGAGAAAATGTGCATTAAATAATGCAGACATGCCTAAATCTTCAAATACCGAGGGGTGATTTGCGATGATGATAAAATGCTCTGGTAATGGCTGCAGATTATTTTGATGCAGAAATAGTTGCACACGCAAGGCGCGGGCGAAAACAGCGCACCAGTACCGAAAACAACGGCGATACCAACGACCTAAATATTTGCTAGGTAAAAAACTTAACACGTACATAATGGCTGATAAAAATGCCAGATCTACCCAGCCAATCAACAGACGAATGAAGCTTGCAAGAGAAAGTATCATAGGAACCTCATAGGGCACTTTAGTTTAGCTTAAGTGACCCATGAGGTGAGTGCAAGATTTAAGGAGTGGATTTGGGTTTAGATACCGATGACGCAACTACGGGTTTGGGTTTAACGGTACGTGGCACAAAAGAAGGTGTCCAATTCGTGGTTTGGGTTAATGCTGCAGCGGCAAGTGGTTTCTTAACAGGGGATGCATCTGTTCCCGTGAGTAAGCACCGCCGCGCTTTGAGATCGTGGACAGTGAGGCGTTTAGGGGTAGAAACTTGCGGTGAGGCAGGATGCATGTTTTGCACCCGTGTTTTTTTCCTTGGCGTGATAGGCGTAACGGCTAAAGCATCTATATCAATACTACAATGTGCTTGCAGATGTTTTTTTATTTCTGGGGCACATTTTTTTAATGCAATAACATATATATTATATTGGGCGGTAAATTCTGCATTAAAATCTTTTAAAATTTCACACTGCGCATTTTCTTCAAGCGCGGCGTTGATTTTGTCTAATATTTTTTTTATTTGATTGAAAGTGGTTCCGGCTTTAATGCTATGATTTTTATCTTTAATCCGAACTTGTAAAAATTCTTCGTACAGTGTAGTAGCTGCGCCATGATGAAAAAAGTGTTCTTTATCTTCATCAGGAATACGCTCCACGACAGGAGAATAAATACGTTTTATGCCAGCTTGGATTTCTTTTGCCAGAAGGGGATTAATATTAGCCAAAGTTTTGATTTTTTCAGCTAAAGGTAAAGTTGTCAGCAGTGTAAATTTTAACGGACTATTATCGATAGCCTGGGATAATTTGAATGGCTTGCGTGTAGGAGAACTTATCATTTTGTCACCTTTATTACTGATAAAAGGATGACTATCCTAAACTTTTTCACTCAAATTTTCAATGTGTTTAGCCGAATTTTTGACGTGGAGCGGGAACCGCTTTCAATTTTGCATTGGGACACAGAAATACACAACGCCCCACACCATCAAAGTAAAAACGTACATTCTCGGTAATTTCCCCTAAAGGACGGTAACAGACTGCCATAGAATCTGCGCTGGGAGTATTATGCACAGTGACGCCAATCGCGACTAAAGCCTCGGTTAAACAATCAATCACATAGGTATTATCTAAGCGAGGGTTGACGCGTACATGATTTAATTCAAACAGCGTTCCCTGTAGCGTGTCCAGAAAATGAGACACGGGTGAAATTCCATGGTGCAATGCATCTACCTGCACGCATTCAATCACGTGGAGACTGTCATTTAATACAAACTCGAAGACATCCGCTTCTTGATTTTGCGTTACTCGAGTTGCATTAATTAGCATTTCAGTTGCAGTATATGCGCTCATCTTCTGGATATCGGCACAACATAAAACATTCTTTAGAGGGCTGACCAATATGGCTAAAGCGAAGACCCAATATACGTGCAATGATTGCGGAAGTTTAAGCCCCAAATGGACGGGGCAGTGTATCGATTGTGGAAGCTGGAATAGTTTAACGGAGGTTGCCTTAACCCAAGCCCCTAAAGGCCGTTGGCAGGGTTATGCCGGGACGCAAGAAACTACGGTGCAGTCCTTACCCCAAATTACCGCAAAAGCGTCAACGCGGCTCTCAACCGGAATTGATGAATTAGACAGAGTGTTAGGTGGAGGACTTGTTGAAGGTTCAGTGGTTTTAATAGGGGGCGATCCTGGTATTGGAAAATCTACCCTGCTTTTACAAGCACTGTCAAATTTACCAGATCCTACTTTAGCCCTCTATGTCACCGGAGAGGAATCTTTACAGCAAGTTTCTTTACGGGCGCAACGCTTAGGGGTAGGAAAGATGCCCCTTAAATTATTGGCCGAAACACAAGTAGAAAGCATTATTGCCCTGGCGCTGGTGCAAAAACCCCGGGTAATGGTAATTGACTCTGTGCAAACCATTTTTACGCAAACGCTGCAGTCAGCGCCAGGCTCTGTGAGTCAAGTGCGCGAAGGGGCGGCATTGTTGGTACGCTTAGCAAAGCAATCTGGGATTTCTTTATATTTGGTTGGACATGTGAACAAAGATGGTGCTATTGCCGGCCCACGTGTTTTAGAACATATGGTGGATACGGTGTTGTACTTTGAAGGTGAGAAAGATAGCCGTTTTCGGGTTGTTCGTGCTATTAAAAATCGTTTTGGCGCAGTCAATGAGTTGGGTATTTTTGCGATGACCGATAAAGGTTTGCGCGGCGTTAGCAATCCTTCCGCAATTTTTTTATCACGCAGCCATCATCCGGCACCGGGTACGGTGGTAATGGTAAGTTGGGAAGGCAGCCGGCCACTCTTAATTGAAATTCAAGCCTTAGTGGATGAAAGCCATGGCATTCCGCGCCGAGTCACGGTGGGCTATGATCACAATCGTTTAGCGTTACTATTAGCGGTGTTGAACCGTCATGGTGGTCTTGCTATGCATCAGATGGATGTATTTCTAAATGTGGTGGGGGGCGTTAAAATTGTAGAAACCGGTGCAGATTTAGCCATTTTAGCGGCCGTGTTGTCTAGCTTTAGAAACGTTGCGATTGATAATGCTATTGCGTTTTTTGGTGAAATTGGCTTAGGAGGTGAATTGCGTCCTGTACCAGGTGGCCAAGAGCGGATTTTGGAAGCCGTAAAACATGGATTTAAACGTTTGATTGTACCGCATGCCAATGCGCCACGCAGCAAAATAGAGGGGGTAGAAGTTTACGCCGTCAATTCTGTGAGCGAAGCATTTTCAAGGATCTACTAAATATGCGTAGAATGAGTCTATGTAAACGTACCCCCACAGATCATCCTTCCATGGATCCCTTTTTTTTTATGATAAAAAATGGAAGGTTATTCATTCCGGGATTAATTTAACGCAGAATGAAAATCATTATTGGGTTTCATTAGCGGGGATAAATAGTCACCGAGAAAAAATATTTTTTGATACACATTCAGCGCAAATGCAAAAGTTAAAAATTTCCATTAGAAAACTATGTTTTGGAAAACCGGTTGCACAAACTCTAGAAATTGTATGTACTGTTGTGAATTTGCTTACGTTAAGAAGTAAGATGGATATAAAAAGAGAATTTGACACTCTTTTAGAGGATAATGAAAGTATTAATTTCACTATGGACGAATTGATGAAGACCGGAATGCTGGTTTGTCGTCATTTAGGATTAATTGCGGCAGCTATTTTAGCAGATCTTGCTAGAGAAGAAGGTTATTTGCCGCAAGGTTTTGCTGGTCAATATCGCTCGAATTTATTTCATGAAGATAGATTTATGTCTGCGCATTGTTGGGCAGTATATCGAGATGGGTTTACGGGAAATGCATGGATTTGCGATCCATCTGCTAATTTTTTTTGTAATGCGAGTGAAAATCCTGAATTAGCAAAGAAGACATATGGCGAAGTTGCTCTGGATGAAATGATGGAACGGTTAAATGAAATTTGTTTATTAGAACCGCTCGCAAAGGAATTTAAGACGCATAATAAGGAGCTTCCCGTTATCCTAGAGTCAAAGGTAGGAGATGATTTGGAATTAGAGGTAAATGTATATAGCCAGCTTGAATTGCAAGCATTGATTCGTGCTTTTCATAAAGTGGATATCAAATTTACTGCTGAGCAACGGGGCGAAAAAGGTTTAATTATCATAGAGGCAAAAGAGAATCCTGGACTGTTATGCTTTCGTTACCCAGAATTTATCCAGCAATATAAAAAGCGCAAAACAGAATTAGAAATAAAAAAAATGAAAGATTTTTCTAGAGAGCTAGATAGAAAATTAGTATTTTTAAATCAAAGCCCGACCCGCTAGTTTCTCTAGTGTGCGTAAAGGAGAAAGCGCAGGATTTTGCATGGCATTAATGGGCAAATAAAAAGTCTGTTCTAAAACATATTGCCCTTGCGTGGCAGCATGGGAGACATGGTCCGTTTGCACAATCCAAGTACACCCCGGAGGGAAACGCACTTCTTGTTGCTGTGCATTTTTTTGATATTGACCATTGGCTTTCATATTATTATGAATTTGCAACATCGTATAATCATATTCTGTACAATAACTTTTGGTTATTTTTAATAATTTGTATAAAGTGCTTCTGCCGGGCCATGATTTGCGCACGGTGGGTAAAAATTGTTGTGCGACTTGCACAAAAGGTTCACCCACTCGCCAAATTCTATCTTGACCATGCGGATTAATATTGGTAAAAACGCGTAAAATTCTTTTGCCTTGATTGGGAGATGAGGGAAAAGCATCTACGTGTAAGCGGGTATCATCTTTGCGATAGGAGCTCATGCGTCCTGAAATTTCAACGGGTCTAAAGCTGGTGCGGCCAATTTGAATGGCTGAGGTATAAGGTGATAAAACGGTTTCTACCAATTGTTGCGCCTTTTGCTGAAAGCGTTGCATCATTGCTTTAAGCTGATCTTTATCTTCTGCTAATCTAAGACCATTGACTAAACCGGTATGGCAATTAAAACTGACATTTTTAGATTGTGGACAAGCGATGCTGGGAGACAGGAATTTGATTTCATGTGCTCGCAATTTGAAATCCAGCTCTGGAAATAGCAATATTTTACCTTGTTCTAGCGCGCTGACGGCCTCTGAAGGATTGGGCTCAATGTGTAAAATAGACATGTGTTTGTTCTCATTATGAATTTCAGTGTACACTTTAAACCCAATAAATCTATCATTTGGCGATTCATATGTCAACTAACTCTATTAATAAAATATTTGGTGCTGCCCTTCTAGTTGCGGGCACTTGCATTGGTGCGGGAATGTTGGCACTGCCGGTTTCTACTGCCGCAGCAGGATTTTATCCATCAATAGCGGTTTTTGTTTTTTGCTGGTTGATGATGATCCTCAGTGCATTTCTCATGTTAGAAGTTTCCTTGTGGTATCCTGAGGAAACGAATTTAATTACAATGGCTAAATCAACATTAGGTACGCCTGGCAAAATACTGGCCTGGTTTACTTATGTGCTTTTTTTCTACGCACTCATGACAGCCTACACATCGGGTGCTGCAGGTATCATTGCTAAAGGGTTAAGCTACTTTGGGATCTCTGAAGATTGGGGAATTTGGATATTAGTTTCTATTTTTGCAAGCATTGTTTACTTAGGCGCGCGTAGTGTTGATTGGGTGAACCGCTGGTTAATGCTAGTGTTGATAGGGTCTTATTTAGCATTGGTGATGAATGTGGTTCCTAAAGTATCATCGCATTTATTAAGTGGGAGTATGCCAAAGTACCTTTGGACAACGGGACCCTTATTGGTCACTTCTTTTGGTTTTCATCTCTTAATTCCGACTTTGAAAAATTATTTGCATCATGATGTTAAGTCACTGCGCTTAGCCATTTTATTTGGCAGCATTATACCGCTGATGGTATATATATTATGGGAGCTATTGGTTTTAGGGACGGTGCCGGTAAGCGGTGAGCGAGGCTTGGTTGCCATTTTACATGCAGAACACACGACGGGTAAGCAAGCGGTTATTGAACTTACGCAATTGCTCAGTGAGATGCTCCACAATCCGAAAATTACCTTTTTTGCGAGAAGCTTTGGTTTATGTGCCATTTTGACTTCATTTATTGGGGTTGCTATAGGCTTATTTGATTTTTTTGCAGACGGCTTACATATTAAAAAAACTGCAGTAGGGAGACTTTGGCTAGCATTTTTGACATTTTTGCCACCGATATTGTTTGCCATTTTTTATCCACGTTTTATTATAGCCTTGCATTATGCGGGAATTTTTGCTGCCATTTTGCTCATTATTTTGCCCGCACTGATGGCTTGGTCTGGGCGCTATCGATTACAGGCAACTGGTTATCGCGTTTGGGGGGGTAAGCCTTTAGTGCTGATTATCTTGTTATTTGGTTTGGCGGTGATTGTCTTAGAGGTATTTAATCGCCTTGGATTATTACCAACGCCATTAACACAAATGCATTTATTTTATTGATGGGTTGAAAGGAAAATAAAAGATGAAAGAATTATCTGACAAGCATTGTAAAGCGTGCGAAGGTGGGGTTGGAAAATTATCTGCGAAGGAAGCGGATTTTTTACTCAAAAAATTGGAGAACTGGGAACTTAATCAAGACGCAACAGAAATCCAATGTACGTATGCATTTAAAAACTACTATCATGTCATGGCGTTTGTGAATGCACTTGCCTATATTTCACACAAAGAAAATCATCATCCAGATTTAACAGTGTCTTATAACCGCTGTGTAGTGCGCTATAGCACGCATGCGATTGGTGGCTTATCCGAAAATGATTTTATTTGTGCAGCCAAAGCAGACGCGCTTTATAAATAGCGTTCCTCTTGGGCTTTAGGTTTGGGTGGGAATAACGGCGCATGCATGCCCAGTTGTCGGGCTTCTTTTACTTTACTTATGAGATCCACTTTTATAAGACTGAAGAGCTCAGAAAAATCTTTAATGACAAAATACAATGGTTGAAAAATATCAATCCGATATGGGGTACGGAAAGCTTCAATTGCATCCAAAGGTTTATAGAGCGGTTTATCATTGTCTAAGCAATATTGTGATTCCCCATAAGAAGATAATATTCCGCCACCATATATTTTAAGACCATTCAGGGTTTCAATAAGACCAAATTCAACGGTAAACCAATATAAACGCGCGAGCATGGCTCTATCTTCTGGACTGGCTTTAAGGCCTAACTTTCCATAGGCATGCATAAAATCCGCATAAACCGGCAAAGTAATCAAAGGGCAGTGGCCAAAAATTTCATGAAAGATATCGGGTTCTTGTAAATAATCCAGCTCTGCACGGGTGCGTATAAAAGTGGCTGCAGGGAATTTCTTATTAGCCATTAATTCAAAAAAAGACTGAAAATTAATCAGTGCTGGAACAGGGGCAATTTCCCAACCAGTCAGGGAGCGTAAAATACGATTCACCTCTGGAATTTGAGGAATTGCTTTGCTGGATATTTCAAGTGCTTCAATGCCAGCTAGGTATTCTTTGCAAGCGCGCCCAGGTAACAGTTTCATTTGCCGTTGAAATAAATCATGCCATACCGCATTTTCTTCTGCCGTATAATGTACCCAGCCATTAGTATCAGGTTTTTTGGAGGTATATTTACTCTTTTTCATGTCTGTTTTTGCTTTGATCTCTGCAATCCTAGCGTCAACTCAAAAGCACCCAAAACGGTTAAATCAATGTGACCTCCACGAATCATAGCAAAACTTTCTACAGAAGAAAAGAACAAAACTCCTTGGTTAACCGTCAGCGTTTCTTTGCCGGCATTAAATCCGGATTCTGCGTTTGTGCGATTGCCCCTGGAATAATTGACACTCCCATGCTGTCTAAGATGCCAGCAAAGCTTAGCTGCCTGCGACTAGATGGAGGAGTGTGCTTACACGAATAAAAATAGCGGGAACTTTTTGCTTTTTTTGCTGTCTTTCAATATAAGGAACTGTAAAGGAGGCCAAAAATGCCTACCGCTCTGAATGAGATCATAGCTAAAATAAATGCTTGGAATAAAGCAGGAAAAGACATGCCGGTGTTACAAAGTAAAATGCAGGCTGCTTATGAAAAGTATATCGATGCTTTGAATGCAGGAAATAAGGTACTAAAAGCTAAAGCTGCGCAAGATTTTGAAGGCGCGAAAGATAAATTAATGGATAAAGTCAGGTTCTATAATAACCTTACTGCAGAATTAACCAAAATAAAACAAACGGAAGATTCTCAATGGCAGGCAATGTTAGCGCATATAAAGAAAAAGACTGCGCTTGTAAGAGAGTTGGAAACATTGCAAGCGCGCAAAGCTGCTGCTGAAAAAATGGAAGAAGATATAGAAGAGGATGAAGAAGAACAGCTGATGAGGGAGCTGGAGGAAGAGGAGGCAGAAGCTGAGGAAGAATTAAGGGAACATGAAGAAGATATACCAGGTCCTAGACGCGTTAGACTATCGTCAGAAGAACAAGCACAGCTAGAGGAAGCTGGAATAATGGCGCAGCGCAGGCGTGCTGCAAAACCAAATGCACAAGCCGTGCAAGCCGCCATTTCTAAAGCTAGAGATCTTATTCCACAAATACAGCAAGAAAATCAAAAAATGGACAGTTTGCGCAAGGAAAAGAAAGATGCACGTGTGCAACGTGATGCATTATATAGTCAGCGTCCATCGAGTGAATTAAGTCAACCCGCATTGTCAAAGCAACGAAATGATGCAGCCGCAAAGGAAAAGGTTATTGATAAGAAGATAGATGCACAAGCCAAGAAATTGGATGTACTTAAGGGCCAAGTAAAGGACGTTTTTAAGGCGGCGGAAAAAGAAGCCAAAAAATTAGATCCTACCAGTGCGCCTGCAACACAATTTTCTGAAGTGAAGAAAATACTTGATGATGCTGCAAGTCATGATGCTTGGACTAGCCGAAAAGGTCGTGATGTAAAAGAAGGGGCTAAAGAGTTTGCTGCAGGGATGAAGCCAGCTGCAATTAAGGGACGTTATTTAGATACCATTGATAAACTAAGTAAGGAAAGCGTTGACTTAAGTAAAGATGATAAAGAGGCTACAGGCCAATCGATAGCATATCTAATATATATGTTGTTTATGTTGCTTGCTGCGCTATTTGGAAAAGCGAAAGTTGAAAAATTAGAAGAAGCTCCTCCTAGTGTAGAGACTGTGAATGCGCCGGATGCACTTTCTGCAGATGCTAAGGAAGCAGAAGATCTTGATGCAGAATTAAATCCAACAGAAGAGGAAGATATTAAAGCGGAACCGATCTTACCTTCATTGACAATGGGTACTGCCGGTAAACCTGAGGAAATTACAGCGGCAACATTAGACGCCAGCATGCTTTTACAATTTGATCGTTCTCGAAAAATAGATGTGGAACCATTATTTATTCAACGGCTGCAAAATGCTTATCCTACAGAAGTGGTAACAGCAGCAAATGGAAATATTACTATTTCTTTTGCGGGAAATTCTGCAAGGAATATTAATATTGAAAAACATGCAAATGAAATAAAAATTACAAAAGGTTCTGCAGAGGATGTTTCAAAAATTGCTTTGGCTTATGAAAGAGTCTGTCTTGATAAGGGGCAAAATGTTGCCTTTAAAGTGAATGCCAATGATAGGGAGTCAGCCATTGATTTTATGGCTAAATTATCGGTTGATTTAGATAAAATTAGTGAAGTTAAGTTAAGCGATGGGACATCCATTAAAGGTGCAGAATTAGATCGATTAAAACCAGCTCCAGCAGTAGATAAACCTTCTTCTCCTGCCGTTGGACATTAACATTAACCTATGAGGTGAATCATGAGTAAAGGCGGTCCTCCTAAAGATAAAAAAGATATGGATGTAAAGATGAAGACAACTTCGCGCATTGAGGAGAAATTATCTGCTTTTAAAGAGGTTGCACAAAAACAGAAAGAAGCAAAGGAGGCGGAAGCAGTGCTTCATGAGAAAGGAAGGGCGGCTGCGGAGAAAAGAGAAAGGGAAAGAGTGTATAGAGATTCGCCTGAAGGGAAAGAAGAGGAAAGAAAAAAATTGGAAGAAAAGCGGATTGCTGATGAACGTGCTGCGGAAAGACGTAAACCTAGGGAAATGGCTGCACAAGAAAAAGAAAGGGCGCTAGCAATAGCTGTTCAGCAGAAGATACAAGCGAGGATTGAAGAAGGAAAGCGAGAAGCAAAAGAGAGAGCAGAACGAGAAGCAGCAAGAGCTGCAGCTAGGGTGCAAAAAGCACAAGAAGGTAAGGCGAGAAGAGAAGCAGCAGCTAAGGCGAAACGTGAAGCTGCTGCAGCGAAGAAGCCTGCAGCTGGAACTACTTCTCCAAGGCCAGCAACTGTAACAACACCCGCTGGCCCAGCGACAGGTCCAAAGCCACTCGTAGGTGGTGGTCCAACGGCAACAACTGCACCCTCAGGTCTAAAGCCACCTGTAGGTAGTCCTATAGGAGGGGCGAAGCCAGCCGCAGGTCCAGCAGCAGGACTTCCGAGAGGAACAGTTAAAACTATGGCAGCAGCATTTGTGCCACCGGGTCCAAAAGCACCTGCAGGTGGTCCTACAATAGGAGCCGGAGCGCAGCCACCCACAGGTCCAGCAGGAAAAGTTAAGGGTATGGCAGCAGCGATGGAGGCAGGAAAAAGACCTGGAGTAACAGCGCCGAGAGGTGGTCCTGCAGGAGGAACGCAGCCACCCGCAGGTACAGCAACAGGAAATGTTAAAGCTAGGGCGGCAGCGATAAATGCAGGAAATGTACCTGGAGTAAAACCGCCGGCTGGTGGTCCTACAGCAGGTCCTGCTGCAGGACTTCCGAGAGGAATTGTTAAAGATAAGGCAGCAGCATTTGAACCTAACGGTCCAAAACCATCCGCAGATGGTCGTCCTGCAGCAGATGCTGGGAAAAAACCTAAACCTGGTGTTCAACCTGCCCCCGCAAATCCCGAGATAGCGGTTACTGCAACGCCTGCCCCACAGGATTTAAAACCGTCATTACCTGCACAGAAAATGCATGCAGATCATGATTTTGAAAAAATATTTATAGAAAAATTAAAAGTACAATTTCCACCTAAGGAAGGATGGAGTGTAGAGAATAAACTGCAGACTATTGAGATCACGCGTCCTACTGTAAAGGAAGCGCCGGATGTAAGACATCCTGTTATTACCAAGCAAAATCCAGGAATATCTATTACAGGCAGTAGTAAAGCTGCAGATGAAGTTGTTAAGGCTGTATTGGCCTATCAACAGGCACGGGCCGAAAAAGGTCAAGGTGTGCATTTAGTACTTACTATTAGAACCCCAGAAATAGCCAATGATTTTTTAGCAAAATGTATGCAGGCAGAGGGATTCAAAATAGAAGGTATTAAAGAATTAAAAGTTGCAGGTGAGTCAATTGCGGGGCCGCAATTACAAGAAATGATAGGCAACGTAAGAGCCTACATGGAGCCCCCAAAAGGGGAGGCCCATCCGAAGGCATAAATATGATGCAATTAAATTATGGCACTAAGGAGTCTTTATGGCTACTGAACAAACCCCAGCAGAAAAACGCGCTTTCATCTTGGATGAAATGACAAGCACAGAAAATACCTATTTGGAAAATTTACATGGTCTAAGTAGTAATAAAGAAGCGTTACTGAATGTGATAGAATCAGGAAAATTTACTGGAGCTGAAAAGAAGAGAATGGCTAATATGATTGATATGGCGGGAAGAATAGAAAGCATTCACAATGGTATGGCCAAGGAATTTGAAAACTTAAGAGAGGGGATGAATTCTGGTGATAATGAAAAAGCAAGGAAAGCCTTAAGTAAGATTGATGTTATAACTAAAGAATCTGAAGTTGAGCATGGAAAATATTTGATTGAAAATGAAAAATTTAGCAAGTTGAAAAACAACCCGAAATACAATAAATTAAATGCGAGACGTAATGGAGTGGAATACGACCCGTCTATGGACAAAATTGATGCGGTTAATTTGACTGGTGATTCTAGGGCAGATAATGCAAAAAAAGAAGCCGTAAAATTTACAGCTAGTGCACTTACGCCTGTGCAAAGATTTCCAAGGTATGTTTTGCTTGCGCAAGACTTGGCAAAAAGAACAGAAGAAAGCCATCCATTACATCAAGAAATAAATAATTTTGTAGAAAAATTTAAAGTGGCTGCAAATGCTGTCAATAATCCACCAAAAAAGTCTATTGGTAGCCGACTTGCTGGACTATTCACAAAATCAGAAGATAAAGCGGCTAAGGTAGCGGAGAAATCTAAAGCAGCAGCGCCAGCGCGTCCTCAGACGTCAAAAGCCTCATCCTCATCTACTGAATCTGTTTTGATAAAATCGATGGCGCAAAAGATGGCAACGCTTGATAAAGGTGAGGTAAAAACAGAACCTGTGCGACCACCGCGTAGTAGCAGCTTACCTGGCGAAGCAAAAAAAGGACCTGTACCACCACCGCGTAGTAGCAGCTTACCTGCATTTGAACGCAAAAAGGCATTAGAAAGCGAAGCAAAAAAAACGCCTGTTGCTCCTAAGCCTGATGCTGATATTCCTGGACCAAGAAGACCCAAATCACGATAAAAAGAAGAGATCTGGTGTTTAAATTTTTATCATAAATATTTGTTTTTGATAAAAATTAATGAACTTAAACTTAGAGCACTTGCTGCAATCAATAGATAAGCCGGAGAGGCTAAATTATGTGAGCTTTGGATAAGATGTGTTGCCAAGAAAGGCGTGCCTCCGCCAAATATTGCCATGCTTAAGTTATGTGCTAATGATAAACCCGAGAAACGTACATTGGTAGGCATAATTTCTACTAACGTGGCTGGAATAGTCCCAAAAAAGACTCCCATCATTACAGCAAAAGCTGCTTGAACCCCAAGCAGAGTAACCATATCGCCCGTTTCTAATAATTGAAATAAAGGGTAAGCGAAAAGGATAAATGCCATACAGGGATAACCTAAGGTTGCCTTGCGGCCAATTCTATCTGATAGCCAACCGCCCAATAAAATGGCAACTGCGAATACACACATGTTAAAAGTATTAATGGATAAGGCAATTTTATGCTCAAAATGTAAATAGGTTCTAAAATACGTGGCCAGAAAGATAGCCACAATAAAAAATCCTATAGCAGTCAGAAAATCTAAGAGGATAATGGTGCCAATTTTAGATTTGTGATGGTGCAGGAGTTCTTTGAGCGGGACTGATTTTTTGGTTTGTTTGGATTTAGCTGCAAGAAATACTTTAGGATCTGTTAAATAGCTGCGAATATACATTCCCACCACACTACCAAAGATGCTGAGAATAAAGGGAATACGCCAGCCCCAATTATGCATGGCTTCACTGGATAACGCGGTGTTAAGACCAGTGACTATCATGGAGCCTGCAATGACCCCCATTACTGCACTAAATGACGCCCAACTTCCCCATACGCCCCGTTTGGTTTCTGGTGCATGTTCAACGAGAAATATCATGGAGCCTGTAAATTCCCCGCCAATGGCAAAGCCTTGCAGGGTACGCAGGGTCACCAATAATATGGGGGCCAGGATGCCAATTTGTGCATAAGTAGGTAAACAGCCCATTAACATGGTGGGTATGGCCATGGCGTAAATGGATAAAGTGAGTGCCAGCTTGCGGCCGCTTCTATCGCCAATATGACCAAAAACAATGGAGCCAAGGGGTCGGGCGAGAAAGCCTGCCCAGAAAATCCCCCAGCTGGCTAAAATTTGAGAGAGATGATTTACATGTGGGAAAAATAAAGCGCCAAACGTTACTGCAAAATAGCCATAGATTACAAAATCATACCACTCCAAGGCATTGCCTATCATACAGGAAAGAAGTACCTGTTTGGACTGAGTATGACCATCTGCTAAAGTACGAGTTGTAGCGTTAATCGATGTTGATATCATAGGTATATCCTTTTTAATGACGGATTAATTCACGGCCAATGATCAGACGCTGAATGTCACTGGTGCCTTCATAGATGCTGGTGACGCGTACATCGCGATATATTCTTTCTAAGGGGAAATCTTGTAAGTAACCGTAGCCGCCATAGATTTGGATGGCATGGCGACATATTTTTTCAGCAGCTTCTGTTGCAAATAATTTTGCCATAGAAGCTTCTTTGATACAGGACTGATTCGCATCATGCAGTTGGGCGGCATGATAGAGCAATTGTTTTGCTGCTTCTAATTCTGTAGCCATATCTGCAAGTTTAAAACTAATAGCTTGATGCTCAAATAAGAATTTGCCAAAAGTTTTGCGTTCTTGCGCATATTGAATGCTTAAGCGCAGTGCTTCTTCAGCCATTCCGATAGCTTGTGCTGCAATCCCTAAGCGCCCACACTCTAAATTGCTTAACGCAATTTTATATCCTTCACCTGGATGGCCGAGTTGATAGGATGCAGGTATACGCAAATCTTCAAAGACAATTTGCGCAATTTCACTGGCTTGTTGCCCCATTTTTTGTTCAATTTTGCTGACATGAAAGCCCGGTGTATGGGTGGGGACAATGAAAGCAGTAATATTCTGTTTTTCACCTTGGTGAGCGGTTGTCTGTGCAAAAACAATAGCAATGTCAGCATGTTGACCTGATGTTACAAACTGTTTTACGCCGTTGAGCACATACGCATCACCATGCTGTACCGCTTTGGTTTCTAAATGTGCGGCATCGGAACCGGCTTGGGGTTCCGTTAAGCAGAAAGCCCCAAGCTGTTGGCCACGCGCGAGGGGGGTTAAAAAAAGTTCTTTCTGCATGGTAGTCCCAAATTTTAAGATAGGTAACATAGCAATGCTATTATGTACACTGACAATGGTAGAGATTGCGCCATCTGCTTTAGCAAGTTCAATAATTGCAAGCACATAAGCTAAGCAATCAACATTAGATCCACCCCATTCTTCTGGAACCAGCATTCCCATAAAACCCGCACTCGCAAGTGCTTCTAAGGCCGCCTTCGGAAAAATCTTTTCTTGCGCCCACGTCTGCGCATAAGGGCGTATAACTTTATCTGCGAGGGTACGTACGCTTTCTTGAATGAGAAGATGTTCTTCTGTTAGTAACATAATTAACATCCTTGAAAGATAAACTTTTATAAATCCAACGTTAAGGTTAAGGTATCAGAATTTTGACCATAGTTCTGCTGGGCTGTTAAAATAAGTTGCCATACTGAAGCTAATCACGTAGGGGAGAGAAATGTGAATCCAGAGAAACGCATCGTCGCATCATTTGAGATACCATATTATCGGTTTTTAGATGCCCAAGGTAAGGCAATCGCTGCGTTACCAGAGTTTGCCAAAGATAAGGAAACGCTGGTGGCACTCTATCGTATGATGATGTTACTACGCTTATTTGATAAAAAAGCGATTGCAATGCAACGTACCGGAAAAATTGGAACTTATCCTTCAACACTGGGTCAAGAAGCGATTGGGGTGGGCGTTGGCAGTGCGATGCTGCCAGAAGATATTCTTTGCCCTTATTATCGTGAGTATGGCGCGCAATTTTGGCGTGGCGTTAAAATGGAGGAAGTCTTACTGTATTGGGGTGGGGATGAGCGCGGCAGTGATTTTGCAAACAACCAGCAAGATTTTCCGATTTGTGTGCCGATTGCAAGTCAGACCTTACATGCCGTGGGCGCAGCGACCAGTGTAAAACTTCAGCAGCAAAAAAAAGTTGTGGTGACAATAGTAGGAGATGGTGGTACTTCACGCGGTGATTTTTACGAAGCGGTGAATCTTGCTGGCATCTGGGAATTACCTGTAGTTTTTGTGATTAATAATAATCAATGGGCAATTTCTGTGTCGCGTTCCCAGCAGACTAAAGCAGAAACCTTAGCACAAAAAGCACTGGCAGGTGGCATTGAAGGTTGGCAAGTTGATGGTAATGATATTATTGCGGTAAAGGAACGAGTTCAAGCCGCGATTGACAAGGCCCGACAAGGCGGTGGGGCAACGGTAATAGAAGCAATCTCTTATCGCATGGGCGATCATACCACTGCAGATGATGCAAGCCGTTACCGTGAGAATCAAGAACTCAAAGAAAATGAAAAATTTGACCCGATATTACGCTTAAGAAATTATATGGTAAGCATGCGTTTTTGGGATGAAAAACAAGAAAAAGCGTTGCTCGAAGCATTAACCTTGGAAATCAATGAAGCAGTAGAGCGGTTTTTAGCAATTCCTGCTCAAGCGCCTGAATCTATGTTTGATTATCTCTATGCAACATTACCGGATGCCTATGCTTCCCAGCGTGAAGAAGTAAAAATGGGGGCCAAGTCATGACGGCAATTACATTAGTGGAAGCCGTGACCAAAGCCTTGGCGTATGAGCTTGCGCATGATAAAGAGGTTGTGGTGTTTGGTGAGGATGTGGGCCTTAATGGCGGTGTTTTTAGAGCAACGGAAGGGTTGCAAAAGCGCTTTGGAGATTCTCGTGTATTTGATACCCCCCTTGCTGAAAACATGATTGCGGGCATGGCGGTTGGCATGGCGGCGCAAGGATTAAAACCCGTTGCTGAAATTCAATTTATGGATTTTATCTGTGCAGGGATTGATCAAATTTTATCGCATGCTTCTCGTTTGCGGAATCGTACGCGCGGTCGGTTAAGTTGTCCGATGGTTATTCGTGCCCCTTGTGGTGGTGGAATTCGCGCACCGGAGCATCATTCGGATAGCTTAGAAGCGATTTTTGCGCATATTCCGGGCTTACGGGTTGTGATCCCGTCTTCTCCGGCACGTGCGTATGGTTTATTACTGGCGGCTATTCGCGATCCTGATCCGGTGATATTTATGGAGCCTAAGCGTATTTATCGATTAGTGAAAGAAGAAGTGGTTGATAATGGTGAAGCGCTGCCCTTAGATGTGTGCTTTACCTTACGCGAAGGAAAAGATATCACGTTAGTGTCCTGGGGTGCGATGGTGCATGAAACCTTACTGGTTGCGGATAAATTAGCAGCACATGGTATTGAAGCAGACGTAATTGATGTGGCCACGGTTAAACCATTGGATATGGATACGATTTTAAAATCAGTTGAAAAGACCGGGCGCTGTGTGATTATTCAAGAAACGAATCCGACTTGCTCTGTGAGCTCGGAAATTGCAGCCCAACTGGCAGAAAAGGGGTTAACTTCCTTGATGGCGCCGGTGGTGCGTGTTACCGGGTATGATACTGTCATGCCGCTTTATCGGTTAGAGAAATTCTTTATGCCATCAGAACAACGCATACTATCTGCAGTCAATAAAGTATTGGAGTTTGCATGAAAACATTTTGCTTACCAGATTTAGGAGAAGGCTTAGCGGAAGGAGAAATTTCAAAATGGCATGTAAAAATAGGGGATACCATCAACGTTGATGATCCTTTAGTGTCAATTGAAACGGCTAAAGCAGTGGTTGAAGTACCTGCTCCTTGGAGTGGTAAAATTATCAAATTATATGGTAAGGAGGGAGATATTATCCCAACGGATTCCCCGTTGGTTGACTTTGAAGGAGAAGGGAAACAAGAGACCGGGACGGTGGCCGGTGAAATTTTAGTGGGCAATCAAGTTTTGACTGAAAAAGCGACTGCCATTTCAAGCCGCGCTGGGGGCATTAAAGTATTACCTGCTGTAAGAGCCTTGGCAAAAAAACTTAATGTGGATTTAAATGCAGTGATCCCTTCAGGGGTTGATGGCACGATTACCGCAGAAGATGTTAAAAAGGCCAATGCAACCTTGAGCAACGCAGCGCCGTTAGAACCCTTACGTGGCGTGCGCCGAACGATGGCCATTGTCATGGAACAATCGCATGCACAAGTGGTACCGGTAACCGTGGTAGATGATGCAGATATTACAGCATGGGTTAAAGAAAAGAATTTTACGGTGAGACTCATTTTAGCGATGGTAAAAGCCTGTGCGGTAGAACCTGCGTTAAATTGTTGGTATGACGGTCAATCTATGGGGAGAAGATTGTGGAACACTATGCATATTGGGCTAGCTATGGATACAGGTGATGGTTTATTTGTTCCCGTGTTGCGTGATGCGCAAGAAAAATCAGCGATACAATTAAAAGAAGAGATTGAACAATTAAAGCAAGCTGTACAAAATCGCACGATTGCTCCTCAGCAATTGCAAGGCGCGACGATGGTACTCTCAAACTTTGGGAAATTTGCAGGACGTTATGCTAATCCTATAGTGACAGTGCCGATGGTTGCAATATTAGGCGTGGGCAGTGTTAGAGAAGAAGTGCGCGCAATTAAGGCGGCTCCCAGCATACGTTCTATTTTGCCGTTATCTTTAACAGTGGATCATCGTGCAGTGACGGGTGGCGAGGCGACACGATTTTTAGCGACCGTCTTACAAAATTTACAAGCGCCATAAAATTTTTATTGGTTTAAAATCTCTATTAAAACAATAAGTTAATTGGAGAGTGTTTATCAACTAAGTCATTATTCCTAATTGCGAGATAATTATGTGCTACTATTTAATTTAGGAAAAACAAAGAATACATTGCTTTGTTAAAATTATAGTTACAGGAGAATCACATGCGTAAAGGGTTAGTGAGCTTAGTGGTGGGGCTTGGCCTAATGTATACACATACAGTTGTTGCTGCTGATATGGTTCGTTATGAACATGAAATGTATTTGGCTGCTGCAGATACCTCAGATAGCAATGCAAAAGCAGGTAAACACTCCGGCAAACATCATGGTAAACATCATGGCACACACCATGGTAAACACCATGCGAAAAAAGACAAAGCAAAAGAGCCGGTAAAGGCAAATGAACATCATGCTGCTAAACACCATGCTGGAAAACATCATGGTAAGCATCATGCTAGACATCATCATGCGCATAAACATCATGCAACACATCATGCTAAACATCAGCACCCTACTTATCGTAGACATGAAGGACGAGATGTTTCAAATTGGAGTGAACCAAGACTGGAACGTGTTGAAAGAAATTTACCGATGAATCAAATACCTGACCATCGTTAAAATTAAAATGCAATTCGTCATTGCGAGCGTTAGCGAAGCAATCCAGGAAAAACTTAAAAAGACTGGATTGCTTCGCTAACGCTCGCAATGACGGATCTGAATTTTAGTCATAAAATGGATTGGGAATTTTTACTTTAACTTCTGCATAACCACCGTTAAGATCTGCATCCTCGTCACCCACATTCAACACAATCATATAACCTTCTGCGGTAATGCGTCGGCGGGCATCTGTTTTAAATTCTTGTTCACTCAGGGTATCATTTTCAAGTGGTTTTAAAATAATTTCTTGCCAACGGTCATAACCAGCACTTTTTAGATTTTTGACGGTAGCTGCGGCAATCTCAAGCGAGTTAGGACGGCCACTAATAAAAAAAACAGCAATATTATTCGCAATGGCATGCTGGTATAACGCTAAAATAGGGGGGATAGCTTCAGCGCCACCCAGCATATAAGCGCCGGTTAAGGCTTGGACATTGGAGGTGAAGAACATGCGCTCAAGGCTACGATAGTTTGAGAGTGCGGTTTCATCGATATCTAAAACAATTGCTAAACGCTGTTCCTTTGCATATTGGCGTTGCCTATCCAAATACTCAGTAGCATCACTGATTTTTCTTTCAACTTCTTTAAAATATCTGCCAGAATCATAATATTCTTTTAATGCTGCACGCTGTTGTGTGGACATTCCTGCCTGTAAAGAAAAAGCAGTGAAACACAAAAAGGTTATGAGAATAAGGCGCATTACCATTGTGGTCCTAGTAAGGGTCGTCTGAGTCTTAAATCATTTAAGAGTACCAGTGCAATGGAGAAAACTAAAGGTATAAAAATAATTTGCGCAATGGCATTGAATAAGAATACAGCATAAGGCATCTCAGAAAAAAAGCGTACGGCAATAACAAAGGAGGTTAAAGTAATAATTGTGCCTAACATAAGCGGTATACTAATAATTAGCGCCGTATGCCACCAGTTTCCCCAAACTAAGCGGTGACTGTTAAGCAATGTCTGCAATATTCCTTGTGCATCAATAATGCCTAATATAAACACAAACATCAGTGAAACACTTAAAATGATGCCCGGAATAATCAGCAGCATGGTTCCGCTTAACACTAACATAGAATACAGTATACTTAATACGAGTAAGGGAATTAATCTAAAAAGAGAATGTCTGATAGAATGTATAAAGTTATTCGGAATTCTATTGCAATAGCAGTACAATCGAAAAATAAGACTGCTGATCATCATGAGCGCAAAAAGGGAACAAAGTGCACAACCTGCAATATGCTCTGCGCGGATACAGAGTTGTGATAGGAAAATGAAGCAAGCGGTGCTGAGTGCAAAGGGAAGAGAAAGCCAAAATGTGTCACTATAGAGCTTGCAACCTTGAATTAGGACATCTTCTTTGTCTTGTGGCTCACTTTTTAAAGTAAACATACCAATATTTTCTCGTATTTTAGATAAAGTGAAAATAACATGAAAGCGCTGACAGTTCAAAATGTTCAAAAAAAGTATGCCAATGGCATCATTGCGTTGAAAGGCATTAATCTTGAAATCGAGCCGGGCGATTTTTTTGGTTTGCTGGGCCCAAATGGCGCAGGGAAATCTACCTTGATAGGTATTATTGCTTCTTTAATCAATAAGACACAAGGCCATGTTTCATTATTTGGATATGATTTGGATAAATTCGCACAAGACGCTAAAGCATTCTTAGGTTTAGTACCGCAGGAATTTAATTTTAATCTCTTTGAACGCGTGATTGATATTTTAACCAATCAAGCGGGTTATTATGGGATCCCTTATAAACAGGCGTATGAAAGAGCAGAATATTGTTTAAACAAATTAGGATTGTGGCATAAAGCAAAAGAACCGGCGCGTAATCTATCGGGGGGTTTAAAGCGTCGATTAATGATTGCCAGGGGAATTATTCATGAGCCCAAGCTACTGATTTTGGATGAGCCTACCGCCGGCGTGGATATTGAATTACGACGTGAAACCTGGACATTCTTGCAAGCGCTTAATGAAGGGGGGACAACCATTATGTTAACCACCCATTATTTGGAAGAGGCAGAAAGTCTTTGTCGGCGTATTGCTATTATCAATCATGGTGAGATTATTGAAGACCGCGGCGTGAAACAATTACTGGCACAACTGAGTAGTGAAACCATCGTATTAGATTTAAAAGCGCCGCTGACTAAGATTCCGCAAGTAACGGGCTTTAATATGGTGCTATTAGATGAATTTACCCTAGAAGTGAATTTTAAACGTCCATCCTCTTTAAATAAATTATTCTCGGCATTAACGGATGATGGTTGCGAAGTGGTGAGCTTGCGCAATAAAGCCAACCGTTTGGAGGAGTTATTTTTAAATTTAGTTAAAACCAATGAAGGGAATTTTGAAGCGTGAATACCACGAATGCAATTGCGCTTTATACACTGCTACATAAAGAAATTGTGCGTTTTTTTAGAATTTGGACCCAAACATTACTGCCTGCGCCTATTTCCATGGTGTTATATTTTGTTATTTTTGGCAATTTAATTGGCTCGCGAATTGGCGAGGTTGATGGTTATCGTTATATAGAATATATTGCGCCGGGTCTGATTATGATGGCGGTTATTAATAATGCGTTTTCTAATGTGGTTGCTTCTTTTTTTGCCGCTAAATTTCAAAGAAATATAGAAGAAATGTTTGTTGCGCCAATGTCAAGCTGGGTAATTTTAATGGGGTATGTTTTAGGGGGTATTACGCGCAGTTGTTTAGTAGGTTTTCTGGTAACTCTGGTCGCCATGTTCTTTACTTCGCTGCATGTGTATCATATGGGGGTAATTTTTTTGGTGGTTTTTGGAACGGCAGTGCTATTTTCATTGTGTGGTCTCATTAACGCAATTTTTTCAAAGAGATTTGATGATATTAATATTATTCCAACTTTTGTGCTTACGCCTTTGACTTATTTGGGTGGCATTTTTTATTCTATTCATATGTTGCCTATTTTTTGGCAAAAAATATCTTATTTGAATCCTATTTTGTATGTCATTAATGCTTTTCGCTATGGGATGCTAGGAACGTCAGATGTGCCTGTAACGCTTTCTTTAGCATTTATTCTTGGCTGCGATGTTATTTTATATGGTGTTGCCTGGCATTTATTATCTAAAGGGATCGGTCTTAAAGCATAGTTTAATGGGTTGGATCATTGGTTACTTCAATGTCATTATTTTCGCTATTGCGTTTCCAAGGTAAATCTTGCAAAGCAATCCCCGTGCCTAATTTAAAAATTGGATATTTGATAACATTAAAATAAGGCGAATAATCAAAATCACTGGGTGTGAACAAACGTGGATTACGTTGAATCAGTTCAATATGATTACTTTTATCCGTTTTAACTAACGGTAAAATTGGAAAACCGATCGAATAGAAAGCATCGGCAATCATAGAAGAACAAATATCTTCTGTGGGTTGTTGGGCATTATGTTGAAATAAGCTAGAGCGCCATTTTCTTGGAAATAATCCCCACGGAAACAAAAAACGTGCTAAATCAAATATGTGGCGCGTATCATATTGTTTTCCTAAGCGGCTAATGGCATAAGTAATCACTTTTTGAATTTCAACGGTGGTTAATCCTTGTGGGCGTAGAATACGAATATGATCATCTTGATACTTCGTCAAAGGTGAAATAATAGTTCCTTCGCCAACTTCGCTCTCAATGATTAAAGGCGTATCCAAGGTGGCAGTACAGCTTTGTTTGACCGTTTCACGTGCTTGGGTATCTTCAATTCCTGCAAGATGCCCAATGTAAAGCGCAGCATGCGTCCAGGGGCTGCGGGTAATATTTTGAATAATCCTGCTGACGCGATTACGTCCCTCAATCAGCAATACATCGCCGGGTAGGATCTCTTGGCAAATTTGCGGAAAATCACACAAATAGCTTCTGCTTGGCGGATCGTTTTTGAGGAGCCAATGGCCATATCTATTGATTACCCAATTTGTAAATGAATAGCCCATTTTTAAATAATAGTGTAAAGTCAGATATTGTCATTATATGTATGCTTTATAACTTACCTTGGTATAAATAGGCTCGTTTCTTGACGCATGAGTTGCTATAATGCCTTCCCTCTGGAGAGGTGTCTGAGCGGCCGAAAGAGCACGCCTGGAAAGTGTGTGTACGTGCGAACGTACCGAGGGTTCGAATCCCTCCCTCTCCGCCAGGCTTCGCTCGTTCCTGCTTCGCAGGGAGCTACGCCCGGCAGGCCTCAATTTTCTCTATATAAGACAAAAAAGAATTTTCTCAAGCATGCATTATGTTTATTTATTAAAATCGAAAAACTTTTCTAACAGAACTTACGTTGGATATACAAGAGATCTGAAGAAAAGGTTAAGTCAGCACAATGCTGGTGATTCTCTTCATACAGCAAGATATATGCCTTGGAAGCTGCATGCGTATTTTGCTTTTAAGCATGAACACTTGGCTATTAGATTTGAAAAATATTTAAAATCTCATTCGGGTCGTGCTTTTGCAAGCAAACATTTTTGGGACTTTTCACATGAAAATAAAGAATGTTGTTTTTGATATTGGCAATGTATTGGTACGTTGGTCACCGCATGAAGTGATTTCCTCAATTTTTCCAGAACAGGAACCGGTAAAATTTTTTGCACAAATGCATCCGGTCTGGATAGAATTGAATTTGGGAAAATTGACGGAAGAAGAAGCTATTTTGCTTTACCATGCGCAGCTTAATATTTCTAAAGAAAAAATAGCACAATTATTGTTTGAATTTAAAAATACACAAGTACCTATTCCAGGCAGTGTAGAGCTACTGCAAAAATTACATGCATTAAATATTCCGCTTTATTCTATTACGGATAATATCAAAGAGATAATTGACTATTATCGTACCCAGAGAAATTTTTTACATTATTTTAAAGGTATGGCAGTATCTGCAGATATTGGCATATTAAAGCCCAATGCTGGTATTTATAGGCATCTATTAGAAAAATACGAACTTAATCCTGCTGAATGTGTGTTTATTGATGATTTAGAAAAAAATGTAAATGGAGCATTATCCCTTGGGATGCATTCTTTTCAATTTCTGGATGCACAGTCTTGTGAAATAAAATTAACCGAATTAGACATCATTCCTAAGTAGTTGTAAGGTATTTATATGGTTCATGATAATGTTGATAATTGGCGCTGCTTAGTCCCAGTCCCGAAAGGTGATCTTAATAAACAGCATGGATATCTTGCAGGTTATAAACTTGCGGAGCGCGCAATAGAATCTAATAATCCAACCAGGAGAATTTCAGCAGATAAATTACGGCGGCTTCTTGATTCTTGGGGGCCAAGATATGTCAGCTATTATATGATTGGTTACATGTATATTATGAAAAAAAATAAAGAAGACAGCCCATTTTTTAGAGATATTTGGGAAGAAGTGGAGCGTCAGCTAAATCCCAAATGTCCGCAGGACGGAGAGCTATGGAAGAATGCGGAGCTTTTAATACTTTTTAATAGAAGCTGTAGAGACTATAGAACATTTGTGAATTCATCCGATTCTTATAATTTGCGTCCTAGAAAATGCTAAGGATTGTTAAGCGGTTGACTATCGGTATCATAATCCTGACCTGCGGTTAGAAGTTCTCTTGACTTAAGAGGGTTTTTACATCTATTATTAACGTATATTTTTTAAATTCCTACTCGAGGTTTTAGCGTATCATGAAAATAATCTCTTAACATCGTTATTTGGCAGGGCAAGCCCTTAAAAATTACTTTATTTGAGAGATAATATTTATGATACATAAACCTATCCAATTAAAAGACGTATGTCTTTCTTTCCCCCATAAAACCTGCTTTGATGATTTTAATGCGGATATACGCTATGGCAGTCGTATTGCAATTATCGGCAGAAATGGCAGTGGAAAATCGACTTTACTCAAAATGATTCAAAAAATTGCACAAAACAGTGAGGGTGTACAAAGTGGGTATGTTGCACAAGTGATAGAAGATTTTGAAACGTTGAGTGGCGGGCAGCGCTTTAATAAAGCGCTCACGCATGCACTAGCGGGGCTTCCTAATCTATTGCTGTTGGATGAACCCACTAATCATCTTGATTTGCACAATCGTAAATCGTTGCTGCGCATGCTGCGTGCTTATACAGGAACGTTAATGGTAATTTCTCATGATGGGGAACTGTTGCGTCAGGATATGGATACGCTTTGGCATATTGACAATGGTAAAATTCATATTTTCTCAGGGAATTATGATGATTACCTGCAAGCAATAAAAACTAAACGCGCCACCATTGAGCAAGAACTTGTACGTTTAGGCAAGCAGAAAGATGCAGTTCATCAAAAGCTAATGAAAGAGCAGGAAAGAGCCGCCAAAAGTCGCGCCAAAGGGCAAAAAAGTATTGAAGAAAGAAAATGGCCAACCATTGTTAGTGATGCAAAAATGGGCAGATCGCAGGAAACTTCAGGGCGAAAAAAGACGGCCATAAAACAGATGAAACAGGAATTAAATGCTAAATTAGCGGGGCTACGCTTACCTGAGATTATTAAACCGAAATTTTCTTTACAATCTGCTGAATTCCAGGAGCAAACCATAGTGTCTATTAATGCTGCCAGTGTGGGTTATCATGCACCCTTATTATGTAACATTCATTTATCGCTCATGGCAGGTGAGCGTATTGCGATTAAGGGTGATAATGGTAGTGGTAAAACAACACTTATCAAAGCCATTTTGGATATGCCGCAAGTTATCAAAACGGGCACTTGGATTGTGCCTAAACAGAGTGATATAGGGTATCTAGATCAACAGTATGGCACATTATGCGCAACCCAAACGGTTTTGGAAACTATGGAGGCATTGCTTCCAAGTACATCACATACTGAAATTCGCTTTCATCTCAATGATTTTTTGTTTAGGAAAAATGAAGAGGTGAATGCATTAGTTTCAAGTTTATCAGGTGGAGAAAAGGTGCGGCTTTCGCTTGCGCAAATTGCTGCAAAAACGCCTAAACTCTTGATATTGGATGAAGTTACTAATAACCTAGATAGTGAAACGCGGGAACATGTGATTCAGGTAATTAAAGAATATCCAGGTGCTTTAATTGTCATTTCACATGATGAAGACTTTCTAAAAGCGATTGGTGTGAATGGAGAATATTATAGTGAATAAATTATTTGAAAAAAATAATTATTTTATTCTAACGGGGGCAATGGGCGCAGGGAAATCAACGATATTGCAAGAATTAATAGCGCTTAAATACCTATGCATTGAAGAGCCGGCGCGCCCGATTATTGCAGAACAAAGAGGTATTGAGGGTGATGGAATATATGATAGAAATCCAAAGCTTTTCGTAGAACTTATGCTTTCACGGGCCATGTTTCAATTTAAACAAATGCAAAATTGTGATAATAACGTCATTTTCGATAGGGGTATACCAGATAACATTACTTATGCGCAAGGTTTTGGATGGGATCCTTCCCATATTCATAATGCATCAAAGCAATATCGTTATAATAATTTGGTATTTTTTACGCCAGGATGGAAGGAAATATATCAAACGGATGATGAAAGAAAAATGTCATTTGAAGCCGCAAAACAATTTGGCGATGATGTGAGAAAACTATACTTGAGCTTAGGATATAAAGTAAT
Organism: Gammaproteobacteria bacterium; assembly: GCA_013288185.1. Taxonomy (GTDB): domain Bacteria; phylum Pseudomonadota; class Gammaproteobacteria; order Berkiellales; family Berkiellaceae; genus Berkiella. The sequence goes on along the minus strand of JABDCK010000008.1, from coordinate 6,792 downwards.
TGATGTTCCATTTGGCAAGCCTGAGGTCAGGGCCAAATTTATTATCGATACTATAAATGAAACTAACTAATAGGATAAGCGCTTGACTTTATGGTAAACTTGTATACAATATTCAAAGTTACTATATGCGAGGTTGGTTATGTGGACAAGAACCCATCAAAAGCTTTATGAAGGTATTCGAAAAGAAGATATTTGGCGTTTATGGACAGATGTGAATAATTGGCCGCAATGGCATGGTGATTTAGACTATTGCAAAATGGAAGGACCGTTTGAGGTTGGCAATTACTTTATGCTCAAACCTAAAGGTGTGCCTGCGGTCAAAATAGAGTTAGTTGAAATCGTCCCGGGGCATCAATTTACAGATTGCACAAAATTTTTTGGTGCAAAAATGTATGATACCCATTCATTAGAAGAAACTCCGAACGGTTTATTACTGACCAATACCATGGTTGTCATTGGCCCCTTAAAATGGTTATGGATTAAGTTGGTGGCACAAAATGTTGCCGATACCGTTCCCGATGAAATGGAGGCTTTAGTTAAGCTTGCAAGAGCGCAGCGTGGCTAAATCTACTTTTGGTTTTGATGCGCCAGAAGCCAGCCCTGGTTTTTTATTGTGGCAAACAACCGTTACCTGGCAACGCTTAATTAAAAAAATATTGGAAGAGTATGATGTTTCTCATGCCCAATTTGTCATTATGGCGATTTTGCTTTGGTTTGAAGAGAATCATGAGGAAACTACGCAGAGCTTAATTGTAAACATGTCAAAGCTTGATAAGATGACGGTGTCTAAATCACTTAAAAAACTGGTAGCTCAAGGGTTTGTAAATCGTACTGAAAATCAACTGGATACCCGCGTGAAAAGTGTGACATTGACGCAAACGGGCAAAGTATTAGTCAAGAAATTAGTACCTTTGGTTGAGAAAATAGATGCTGAATTTTTTGGAGTATTGCCCCAAAAAGATCAATGTGCATTGATTAATATTTTAGACCAATTGATGCTATGAACTTCTCCCTCTGAATATCAGTTTAACTGATATTCAGAGGGAGAAGTTCATAAAATCATTTAAACTGCCAAAAGTTAAGGCGAGATGGAGTAGTGATTCTAGTGAAATTTTGCCAGTTCTTTCAAATTTTTTTATCACACCAAAACTCACACCGAACGTTCAGATAAAGTCTGTTGGCTCAAATTTAAGGATAACCGTTTGCGTTGAGCAGCTTTAGCGATATGAGCTGCAATCTCGCGAGATGTCATTAATATAATAGCCACTATAATATTCTTTATATGGAAAAAATGCATATATGAGATATCATAGTGTCTGTTATTTAACACTGGAGATCAGAGCGTGGGAGTGTCATTGTGGAGCCCATCATGATCGTGATATCAATGCTGCAAGAATGGTAAAACATTTTGCATTAGCACAACCGCCAGGACACTGTGTGGCTGTATAAAGTGTTCCCCTGTAGCAATACCATGGTGCGATGGTGTTACAGCGAGAGGATGAGCAATATTTGTTCATTGGGTCGCAGGAAGCTCCCACTATAGCGCGATAGCGCTTAGTGGGAGTATGTCACAAATTCAATATGCTTAAAGTAAAGAGGTGTTGATCTCGATATAAACCGAGATCAACGAGAGGCGGTAAAAACTAGGTCCAATAAACGATAGTCATATTATTTAATGCCGCCGACAGTTCTGCTTCACTCAGCCCAGCCGAAGCAAAAATAATGTTTGCTTGATCATTTGAAATTTCTCCAGCAACATATTTCTCCATGGTTGCAGAGACTAATGCAGCGCAATTAGGCGATACATCTGCATTTATCGTTATTTTGAAATAACCATCGCCACCGGCCACGTGATTCATTTCAGGTAAACTCAAATTTCTCATTCTTATACTCCTTTATTTTTTATAATTAAAACCCTCTCCATTCTATCAAGCATCATCCCTAAATCAATAGCTTTGCCCTAAGGAAGGTTGGTTTTCTGGATTATTCCTAATGAATCTAAACGGCAATTTATCAATCACCAATGCAAGTGCACCGTTGCCAAGCACATTTGCAAAAGTGATCACCGGATCAAAGAGAATGTAAAGCGCGGTGATTAAAGAAAGCATTTCAGAATTAAATCCTAAGTAACTTTCTAATATCGGTAACATGACTAATATCCCACCGCCCGGAACCGCCGCTACAGAAAATTTTGCTAGTACAAAATACGCCGCAAAAATAAGATATTCCAAGAAGGCGGGCTCTGCTAACCCATAACTTTTTAATACCGCATAGGCTAAAATGGGAATGGCAAAACAATCACCCACTAAATGAATATTCACAGTGGCTGGGATGATGGAGCGAGCCAAGTCAGGGTTCGATGCGTTTTTTTCAGCCCCTAAAATAGTTAAAGGCATGGCAGTGGCGCTTGACATGGTGCTAAATCCGGCAATAGCAGCGGGCGTCATATTTCTTATACTATTTATAAAGCGTAAAAAATGCAGATTACTACTTAAGAAATAAACCAATAATAAATAGCCAAGTTGTGCTATCAATATAATGGCAAAAATTATTGAGTAATCATGCAAAATGATGCCAATAGCACCATCATAATGCAACTTAATCACAAATCCTGCCACAAAAAGCGGGATAAGATAGATAAAGCCCTGCAATGCTTTGTTGATATTTTTTTCAAAAAAATGGGCAAGGCGTGCAGCAAAAGCAGGATAAAAATAAGAAACAAATGTGCCCAAAATTAAACCTGCCATCATTGCTTTATCATTAGCAATTAATTTAGGAATTTGCCAAGACCAGAGGGGTTGCAGTTCTACAAAATTTTGTGGCTGCAGCACTTGCAAATCAAAATGATAAATCCAAATACCCACATAATGGCTGATAAAGGTTGAGATAAAATTAGAACAGCAAACCATTGCTAAAATGCATAAAATGACTTTAGTGGCATTATGTGCTAACTGGGAGGCGACTTTAAATAATAGCCCGAAAATAACAAAGGGCAAGGCGGTGATAATAACCGATTTAATGGACAGACTGGCTGCATAGAGCGCAGTTTTGGCTTCTATCGGGATATATTGCCCTAAACAGACAATGGCCAGAATAATGGCCATTAAGATCAATGGCATTTTATGAAACATAGGTTCACCTCAAGCGATAATAGCTAAGTTATTGAATTAAAGTAAAAAAATGTAGAGAATAGGGGAGATTACCGGCACAAGCCGGTCGTAGTCGTGAGGATGTAAGAGGTGAAAATATTCATATTCATATATTAAATTTAAACGAGAACGTTATACTATGTCAATCGATAAAGCCCATTTTGTCTGACCGTTTGTCGGCTACCTTATATTTGATAATGGAATACGCAGAATATGAGAAAATTAAAACAACAGTTACAAACAGAAATCGACACAGCCTATCTCTATCAAAAACTCTCAGAAAATTATAATGACGAATTGGTTTCACAAGTTTTTCATAAAATGTCTGAAATTGAAGAGCATCATGCCCGCAAAGTCTTAAAAAAAATTCATGCATTCAAACCTGATTTTCAAAGACCAGGTCCCAGTTTGCGCGCGCGTGTGCAAAATAAAATTGCGCAGTATTTTGGTTATGAATTTATTCTAGCAAATTTGGCCACTATAGAATCACAAGTTTCAAAATCTGTGATTGAGAAAAAACTAGCTAGTGGCGAGAAGATTACTGGTTTTGAAAATGTGCATTTTAATATTATACAAAATCTTTCGCATCAGAAAAATTTAGGATTGGGTGGTAATTTAATTTCAAAATTTGAAGGCAAGCATAAATCTGTTGGTGGTAATGAGCTGAGAGCTGCTGTTTTAGGCGCCAATGATGGCTTGGTCTCTAATATGAGTTTAGTGATGGGCGTTATGGGGGCAACGGGAGGACATAATGCAATTATTGTGGCGGGGATTGCAGGATTACTGGCAGGCTCTATTTCTATGGCCTTAGGAGAATGGCTTTCTGTCCAGAGCTCAAGAGAGCTATATCAAAGACAAGTGGAGATAGAAGCAGAAGAGCTTGAAAATTCCCCTGAAGAAGAAATGAAAGAATTAGAATTATTATATCAAGCCAAGGGAATGGCTGCGGCAGATGCTAAAAAACTGGCACACAGTGTATTTGAAAATAAGGAAACTGCCTTGGATACCTTAGTGCGAGAAGAGTTGGGGATTGATAAAGAGGCTTTAGGGGGCTCTGCTTGGAAAGCAGCAATTGCTTCTTTTTTATTATTTTCATTTGGCGCTATTATCCCTGTTTTCCCTTTCTTTTTTCTGACAGGTAGCGTGGCGACATATACCAGTATCATTGCCGGGACAATAGGCTTATTTATGATTGGCGTTTCTATTACCCTATTTACTGGCAGAAGCGCACTGTATTCTGGTTTGCGCCAAGTCATATTTGGCATCATTGCCGCAAGTATTACGTATGGTATAGGTAGATTAATTGGGGTAAGTCTTGCAGCATAGAACGATTGAGCCCTTGGTGTTAGAAGATTGTGCTAAATTCGCATTACTATTTCAACAAATTGGTTGGCACAAACCCATTAGTTTATTTGAACAATACTTAAAGGAACAAAATGCAGGTAAAAAAAATGTTTTGGTTATAAAACACAAAAACGATTTGTTAGGTTATGTGACCATTCAATGGGAGTCAGAATATCCTTTTTTCAAACAACGACATATTCCCGAGATCAAAGATTTTAATATATTGCCAGCTTATCAAAGACAAGGTTTTGGCTCTGCGCTATTACATTATGCAGAACAATTAATTTCCCAGCATAGTAAAAGAGCGGGAATTGGCGTTGGGCTAACGCCTGATTATGGAGCGGCACAAATTTTATATATCAAATCTGGCTATATACCCAATGGCGAAGGCATAACACAAAATTTACAAACGCTGGTCATTGGCAGTAAAATAACCGTGGATGATGATACTGTTTTGTGGTTAACCAAAGAACTTTACCTATAAGGGAATGCTCATGGAAATTTGGTGTGATAGTGCACAACCGGAAATTGTTACAACATTTGCACAGTTTGGTTGGATAACTGGGGTTACCACGAATCCTAAGATTTTGAGCATGCAACCGGTGAGTGTCTCAGAGCAAATTGATGAATTATTAGAAATTCAGCAAGGGTTCTTGGCGGTGCAAGTAGTTGCGACTACCAGTGAGGGCATGCTAAAGCAAGCTAAACGCTTACACGCATTAAGTTCACGAATTATTGTTAAGATCCCAATGGTGGCTGAAGGGATAAAAGCTATCTCCCTGTTACAGGAAGCCAAAATTCCAACGTTAGCAACGGCTGTTTTTGGTGCAGATCAATTTCTTTTGGCAGCTAAAATGCAGGTAGATTATGTTGCGCCTTATTTATCACAAATGCAGCAACATAATATTGATATTTTTGCTGAGCTAGCCATGATGCAGGAAATGATTCAACATTACGGTTTTACGACAAAAGTCATGGCAGCGGGCATTGAAGAAGCGCAGCAAATTAAAAAACTTGCAACGCTAGGGATTGCGGCAATTACTTTGCCGCCCCATTGTCTTTTGGATTGGATTGAATCAGATCCGTTGACATTGGCAGGGACACAATCGCTCAATGCGGCTTGGGCTCCTTTTGCAAAACAATATGCGCATCCGCTATTTTCGATCGAAGACTGACTTATATATGCCAGGAGGTGCGACCGCAGACTGCAATTCCTGGCATGGTTACGATAAATAAACTATTTATTTTCTTTTCTTTTAGCTTCTTTTATCGCGCGCTTTTCTTTTAGCGAATGCTTTGGCGCTTTTTTACCTTCTTTTTGTGATTTTTGTCCTTTATCCGCCATATTATTTACTCCTCATTGAACAAATTAATATTTTTCAACCTTACCGAGTGGATAAGGCGATACCAGTATATTTAATTGGAGAAGGGACGACAACTATCGCATTATTATGCAGATTACCAACTTTATTGGAAGAGAAGCAGGGCCGTTGACAATAAACAGCCCTGAGGTATTTTAGTCTTTATCTTTGGAATCATTGTCATCATCAGGTGGTGTGCCAGCACAAGCTCTTTCACCTTCGCCACCCAATAATTTTAGACAGGTGCCATTGATTTTGTTGTTCTTTGAGTCTGCAAAGGAGCAATCATCACCATCTTTTTTACTCTTGCACGCTTCTATAGCTTCCTTGGGAGGAGTTGCTGCACAAATCAAAATATTCTTACCATCCGGTATTTTGTAGCAAGTACCTTTTAGAGTATTTTTATCCGGATCTTCAAAGGTGCAACTGGTGCCTTCACTTTTGTCTTTACAAGCATCTACCAACACTTTAGGAGGGCCAGAATCTTGATTATCTGCATCTTTTGCGTCCTTAGTATCCGCAGCCTGACCATTAATGAAAAATACAGAAAAAAGTATTAAAAAAGCAGTGCGTATCATCTTATTTGTCATAAAAGCCTCTTCTCTATTTGGATTTTCAAAAGGGTTAACGGCTTAAAGCATTGTTTTCTTTAAAAACTGGGTGTAGTTCATCATTTACAGGGCTAACAAAATAAATTATCCTCACATTTTTTGTGAAAATCTATATAGGTAGCATATGAAATTAACAGCAGCCCTATCTAAATTATTAGCTAAATTTAAAGAATTTATTGATAAACAGCCTAAAAATAAGACGGAAGATCTCGTGGCGTGCATGAATACGGTACAGTTTCAATGGGTAGAAGGCCGAGGACTTGAATTAATTGCGCCAGATCTACCGAAAAGCGGCGCAGTGCTCCCGCTGTAACCGCTTGCGCAGCA
>JABDCK010000007.1 GCA_013288185.1 Gammaproteobacteria bacterium | reverse complement strand
TAAAAAACCGACTAAAGTATTAATAAATTTTTCAGGTTCCTCTATGTTTGCGACATGAGCACTTTTTTCAAATACAACCAACTTTGCATTTTTAGAATTTTCTTGTGCCATTTTCATGGATTCGGGTGTTGCCTCATCGAAACGACCGCAAGTGATTAAAATTGGCATTGATAATTTGTTAAGGTCCTTTAACCTATCAAAATTTTTCAAATTACCTGTTACAGTGAATTCACTTGGTCCCCACATCGTTAGATAGACTTCATGATTAACATGATCTAGGGAATATATAAGATTTTCAGGCATAGGTTCCTTCCGGCATAGAAACTCCTTAGAAAACAATTTCATTGCATCTTGATATTCTTCAGAATCCGTTGTTCCAGATTGTTCATGTTTTAAAATATTATTCTGCACTGGCTGAGGCAGCTGTCGTACCAGGCGTTTGGTTTCTTTAGCCCATAAGGGGGCACTTAAGAGTGGACTCGCTAAAATAAGGCTTTTCACCTTTTCAGGATGCGCTAAAGTATATTCTACTGCCAGTGAGCCGCCCCAAGATTGACCCAGTAAATGAAATTGCTTGATATCTAGCGCTTTTGTTAAAACGTCAAGTTCGGTCACAAATCGCGTTAGCGTCCATAAGTGCTTATGCTCACCTTCAAGAGAAGACTTACCGCAGCCTAATTGGTCATAAAATATTACGGGTCTTTGTTTGCTTAGTTCGGACAAATTTAGCAGGTAATTGTGTGGTACTCCAGGACCGCCATGGAGAAGAATAATAGGGGTATTATTTTGACTTTCTTTAGTGGTATAAATTTGGTACCAGATTTTCCCACCGGGGACACTAACATAACCTTCCTTCATGTTTTTGAGTTCCTCAGCTAAAATATTGAGGGATATTACTACAAGCGAGAATATGATAAATATTCTTTTTAACATACATTATTTCTCATAAATATTGCCAAATTCCAAAACCAATTATAAATCTTCACATTAATTTTAACAATGATAAGGTTCAGGATAACGAAAAGCATTCCCGGAAAAATTAAAATTATCTGAAGCCATCATGCATTCGGTTTTGGCAGGAATGGGCGTAAAGGAATGGGATGTAAATTTATCAGGACAGAATTGCAAAATTATTTTGTCATAGCGATCAGGAATAAGTTTTAAAATATCCGGCAAATCATATTGTGTTTGACTAATAATATCTTGGATATAAAGATGATTGTCTATGACTTCATAAGCAATTATGACATGCAGGCTGGGAGAGTAGTAGATATTTTTACGCAGCATATTTAAGATAAAAATGTTTTTTTCTTTGGGAAGACTCATTTGATTTGATAGGGGGATATGATCAGATAATAGGTTTTCAATCAAAGTCAGATCGGCCGCTTTTGTCAATTTTAAGATCCGTAAATCCGTTTTACTGATAATTTTATCTTTGGTATTCAGCTCAAAATCAAATTGTGGTATTATTTTGAAGTTATAGTGCGTATATAAATCTGGCTTATCGGTAAACAATATCGTGAACTCTGTAATATTTTTGGCATAAGCCAGTGCTTCTTGCATCAACTGCTTATAGAGACCTTGACCGCGATATTCTTTTTTTACGCAGACGCCATGAATGGATGCGCTCTGCTGCAGTTTGCCATTAAGCAGAAATTCCAGGGGCCAGACACCAACATGTGCTATCACTTTTCCCTTATCTTCCAAGATAAATGGGGTGGATGCTTTATTCCAGCAAGCATGATATTTAATCCCATCATAAGCCATTTGCTTACAGCCTGGAAATACTTCATCAATTAAGTCCATGCAACGGGCAAACAACGTAGGATCTGTATCAAAATGTGCGCGCATGATATTTTTCCGTTAAGTAAAATGGCCTCTTGCGAGGCCATTGGGTAGTCAAACTAAGGTTTATGACTTCTACCTGTGTTTGGATAATCGAATGATGCAAAACAGGCAGGGGAGCCAAGAGGCATTGAATAACATTCCCTGACTGCTCTTTCTCCAGCTGATGCTTTAGATTCAGCGACTACTCTATCGTAACAGAATGAGACTCCAAAAGGCATCGCAAGACATTCTCTGACAACGTTAGTTTCATCTTTTTTAGGTCCGGAATTTGACATAACATAATCTCCAATAAATATATTGTTAAAATAAAATAATAAGTAAAATAATTTTTTGATGGTATATATATCTGGGCACTAGCCCAGAATAATCTGGAAGGCCTGATTGAAGAAAAAGATCTGATGTTTGGTGTTATTACGTAAATTCATTAGATTTCTCAAAAATTACGATGTTAGATTTTTACCGTAACATGACTCATACAAAATCGCAATAGTGTAATCGATAAAAGGTGGAATTTTTTCTATGAATGGAAAAATCCACAATAAAACAACAATATACCCCATAAGAGAATAAGCAGCATGACAGGGTAATACACGGTGTTTTGCAAAACGTGCACCGCAACTTTGGCCACCCAGGCGCTGGCATACAAGCGTACAAGCCCTTTTAGCACCGCGGCATATCCCAATACCGTCACAGCAATTGCCCAACCATGCCACAAATTATGTGTAAGTACAACTACTAGCCCTATTAAAAGACTCATAACCCCGGTGAGCAAAAGAAGTACGCTATTTTGCGAGGCATCCAAAGCCACTCTCTTATAATGTTGCGGCATGATGAGCATGGCAAGTGCGATGAGTATTAGATAAATACCAAAAAGTCTTGCATAAAAAATCGTGTAATCCATCGTAAAACCCTTTTTTAATCTTATTGGTAATATTATCGGCTAATATTAATATGAGGTTTAGGACATATTTGCAGCTGTGTTTTTTTACGGTTAGAGAAGATTTGATGGAAACACTACATGAAATTTTATTAATCATCCAACGCAGCGTCTCATTTGTGGGCGTGATGGTTATTTTTATTGGCGTGCTGGTTGCTTTGGGCCAATTTGCATATTATTTGCTCACCAATCAAGCCGTTAAAAATAATCATTATCTGAATGCTATTCGTATGCGCTTGGGTAAAACCTTAATTCTAGGATTAGAATTTATTGTGGCCGCAGATTTAATTGGTACGACCACTACGCCGGATTATTATGCCTTGGGGATGTTAGCGATAATTGTCGTGATTCGTACCATTTTAAGCTTTACGTTAAACCGAGAATTGCAAAATTTAGTTAAAGAGCAATAACTTGATAATTCCAGATTAAATCCCTGTTTTTAAATTTTCTGCAATAGTATAATTATATTTTGCATAGGCTTCATTAATTGAAGAGCTCGTAACATAATGCAAATTCCTAACTAATACTGGAGCAAACAAGACATGTCCACACAAGCAATCGTCAATCAGTATATTCACGATCATATCCCAATTACCATTGCGTTGGGTAGTGTGGTGGAATTAGCCACGCCACAAAAAGTAATGGTGACAGCGCCTTTTTTGAATAACATTAATCATAAACAAACCGTATTTGGTGGTAGCTTACATGCTATTACCACCTTGGCTTGTTGGGGATTGCTTTATACGAATTTTATTGAATCTTTAGGAAAAATAGACATCGTCATTTCAAAAAGCGAGATTGATTATAAATTACCCATCAAAAGTGATTTTGCAGCCATTTGTGAGCGGCCGGATACGCTTATTTGGACAAAATTTGAGCAAATGCTGGCGCGAAAGGGTAAAGGCCGTATTTGTTTAGAAGCGACTATTACGGAAAACGGCAAAATCGCCGTTGCTTACCAGGGCGAGTTTGCCGTTCTTAAACAGGTTGGCTAAGCAATGCTAATACAAATATCAGCGATAGTATTGGTTGGATCACTTGCCCGCGTATCATAGATTTCTAAATCTGCCGCGTACCGTCTTTTACCCCCCAGTTCTTGCGGAGTCATTTTCCAAATTGCTTGCCAGGCATTAATTACGACGGTTGGCATGGAGCCTGCGGGTGTGGTGAATTGAATGTATTGACTTGCCGGAATGATAACGGACTGCAAACCTGCGGGCATGCCCTCAAAAGAAGACACTTCTTCACCAAAGTAAAAGGTGTAATCTCCATGCTCGTCACTTTGATAATGTGTGTATACTGAAATGAAGGTACCGGGATTGTTGCGGTGAGGAATTTGAGCGCTGATATTCTCACTAAAATACTTACCTATCAGCTGACCAATTTTTGCGATTTGCGGATCCTGTTCTTTTATATTATTAGTGATTACAGAGAAACCCATTAATTTGAACTCAGGTTTTTGGATAACTTCTTTTTTCATAGGAACCTACTTAGTTAACATGCTATAAATAATGTGCAGAATGAAACCATTATAAAGTATTACGTACCTAAATCAATGACTACAATTAAAAAAAAGGAGTTTTTTAATGAAGTTATATTATGCCCCTGGCGCCTGCTCTTTGGCGGTGCATATCACTTTATGTGAATGCGCGCTGCCTTTTGAAATGGAAAAAGTTGATTTAAAAACCAAAAAAACAGAATCTGGCGATGATTTTCTAGAAATCAATCCCAAAGGCTATGTGCCTGCTTTAATCATGGATGATGATGCATTATTAACGGAAGTAGCGGTGATTACCCAATATCTTGCTGATCGTGTGCCCAAATTATCTTTAGCACCGCCACCCGGATCGCTGGAGCGGTATCGCTTGCAAGAATGGTTAAATTTTATTTCTTCTGAAATACATAAAGGGATGGGGATCTTTTTTAACCAGAATATCCCGGCTGAATTTAAAAAAGTACTCTTTGATAAATTGATGCTACGTCTGAACTATTTAGAAAAAAGAATAGAAACCAATCTCTATTTGATGGGTGATACCTATACCATTGCCGATGCCTATTTATTCACGATTTTACGTTGGTCAAGACTACTGAATATTGATATATCGTCATGGGGTGGTTTAGTGCAATATTATGAACGTATTGGCTCAAGACCAAATGTGCAAGCGGCCTTACGGGCAGAACATTTAATAAAATAGGATAAGTCATATGAGCTGGATGCTTCTCATTTATGTGCCATTGATGGCCTTAGGGTGTCTTTTTTTATATGATATTTTACAAAAAGAACATAGTATTTTAAGAACTTATCCGGTTATTGGTCACATTCGTTATATTGCAGAATTTTTTGGTGTATATTTAAGAGCCTATTTTTATTCCAGAGATAGAGAAGAATTGCCTTTTAATCGTGCACAACGTAGCTGGATTTATCAGGCATCAAAAAATGTGGATTCCACCGTTGCTTTTGGCTCTACTCGGGATTTGCGTCCCATTGGAACGATGTACTTTGTAGATGCGCCCTTTCCTATTCAGTATGAAGATGCCGTTGAGACGCGCGCGGTTACCTTTGGACCTTATTGCGCAAACCCCTTTACGACACGCTCGCTTATTAATATTTCTGCCATGAGTTATGGGTCGATTTCTGAGAACGCCATATTAGCACTCTCCCAAGGTGCTAAAAAGGCTGGGATCTGGTTAAACACTGGCGAGGGTGGGATAAGCGCATTCCATTTAGAAAGTGGTTGTGATTTGGTCGCACAAATTGGCACCGCTAAATATGGTTATCGTACCCCGGATGGCAAACTTTCGGATGAAAAATTGAAAGAAGCGGCAGCTTACCCGCAGGTACGGATGTTTGAAGTGAAATTGAGTCAAGGAGCAAAGCCAGGGAAGGGCGGATTGTTACCGGGTGTTAAAGTGACACCAGAAATTGCCAGAATCAGAGGTATTCCGCCTTATGAAGACTCTGTCAGTCCTAATCGCTTCCCTGAAATTGCCAATCCGTCCCAATTATTAGATTTTATTCAGCATGTGCGAGAAGTGACCGGCAAACCAGTGGGTTTTAAAGTGGTGCTAGGGAATTATGATTGGTTAGATGATCTTTGTATTGAAATTGTAAGACGTGGCATAGAATCTGCACCAGATTTTATTACTTTAGATGGCAAAGAAGGTGGAACGGGTGCGGCGCCCTTAACCTTAATGGATTATGTAGGATTACCCATTCGTGAAAGTTTACCGGCGCTGGTTGATCTGTTAATGGGTTATGACTTGAAAGATCGTATAAAAGTAATTGCCTCTGGCAAGTTGATTACGCCGGATATGGTCGTATGGGCATTGGCGGTGGGTGCAGATTTTGTGAATAGTGCGCGTGGATTTCTATTTGCGTTAGGATGCATTCAAGCATTACGCTGTAATCGTAACACCTGCCCCACCGGCATTACCACACATAATCCCTGGCTAATGCGTGGTTTAGATCCAACGAGTAAAGCGGTGCGGGTTTATCATTATGTTAAAAATTTAGAACATGAAGTGGGTGTGGTTTGTCACTCTTGTGGAGTTTCTGAACCCCGGGAATTAAATCGTAATCATGTTCGTATTGTCACGGAACATGGGGATTCCGTTGCATTAGCACAAATTTATCCCCCCAAAGATCTGGGTTGGAAATTGGAGGAATTTGTTAGGAAGAAAACTGATAAATAGAAAATGCTTCCATTTTATCACATTTTTTTGCATGCTATTAAGGTCTTATTTTCAATGGAACGAGTGAGGAGAGGATTTATGATGAAAAAGAAATTATTGGGTGCACTGGTGGGCGCAGTCATTGCCTTTGCGTGGGGCTATGTGTCTTGGCAGGTATTACCTTGGCATGAATGGAGTATGAAAAGTTTTGAACAAGGCGGTGCAGCGGTTACGGATGCGATTAAAAAGGAAGCACTGACTAGTGGGCTATATTCACTGCCAAATTTTGATAAAGATGCTAGAACAGATAAAGCAAAACATGAAGCCTGGATGAAGCAAGCACATGAAGGCCCTGCAGCGTTTGTTGCTGTCCGCTTAGAGGGCATGCGTTTTGATCTGATCGGTACCTTAGTTGGGCAGTTTATCACCCAGTTCTTAGTAGCCTTCCTTGGTGTTTGGTTGTTAACTAAAACCATCATTGTCCCGGTGGTGCAAAAAGCCGTGTTTATATCAGTAGTGGTAGCTTCAGGGGTCTTTTTATTCAATATGGGTGGATGGATCTGGTGTGGTATTCCTTCTGTAAGCGTACTTATTGCGGTTGTTGACGCATTAGTTGCTTGGTTCTTAGCGGGCCTTGGCATGGGCGTTATTATGAAGCCTAGAAACGCTTAAAAATAAGAGGATGAGTCTGAAATTTCGGGCTCATCCTTTCCTACCCCCCTGCTATTAATCCCAGTCTATTCTCCAAAAGTTATTTAGTTGACTGCCGTTAAAGGAAAAGCATGGAACGATAATGAAAGGGGTAGGTTATGCGGGCATTATGTAAGACAGTTATCTTAATAGGTTTGGGGGCACTTGCTGGCTGTAATAATTATCCCCTCAGCCCTTATCAGATCCATCAAGGGATCCCGGGTAAAAGTTGCGTCTGTGTAAAAAATGACTGTAACAATGGCTGTGTTAGAAGTACAAATGGCCAAGATTTTTATTGTAATAGCCTATACAACAATACGGAATGTAAATCAGTTGATTGTGGGCAGCACTTTTGTGATCCGGACCGATGCCAGAGTGGTTATTATTACAATGGCTACCGCGATAATGGCTGGCGCTATTGTGAAGTGCATAAATAACAGTATATCATAGCGTATTTTCCTTGGAAGGTGCGCTTGTTAACGTTAAAAAACATCTATTTTTCTGTAGGGGAATTCCCCCTTTTAGATCATGTCAACTTTGAAATCCTCCCTAAAGAAAGAATTGCGTTAATTGGCCGCAATGGGGAAGGAAAATCTACTCTTTTGAGAATTTTATCGCAAGCCATTCCTGCTGACAGTGGTGAAATTCTTAAACCTGCTTATTTGAAGATTTCTCGTTTAGCGCAAGAATTGCCGGAGTCCCTTGAGATTACGGTTTATGAAATGGTTGCACAAGGATTGCAAGATTTAAGTGATATTTTAGTACAATATCACCAATTGCTATCACAAACCGATGGCCATGATGAAGCATGGATGCATCAAGTAAATATCCTGCAGCAACAAATTGATCAAAGAGATGGCTGGCAAATACAGCAGCGCATTGAACGTGTGATTCATGATTTAGCGTTACCTGAAAATATGAAAGTTTCTGCGCTTTCTGGCGGGTGGCGCCGGCGGGTGGCTTTGGCGCAAGCACTGGTACAAGAGCCGGATATACTATTACTAGATGAACCCACCAATCATTTGGATTTAGATGCCATTCAATGGCTTGAAAAGATGCTGCTGAATTATCCTAAAACCATTATTTTTATTACCCATGATAGAGCATTATTGCGTAAATTAGCGACGCGGATTGTTGAGCTGGATAGAGGCAAATTAACCACTTATCCTCCAGATTATGACACATACTTAGAACGTAAAGAACAAGCGCTGGAAGAAGAAGCGCGTCATAATGCATTATTTGATAAAAAACTATCGGATGAAGAACAATGGATCAGACAAGGCGTAAAAGCCAGAAGGACGCGTAATGAAGGGCGGGTCAGAGCCTTGAAAGCATTACGGGAAGAGCGTAGTCAACGCAGAGTAATTAAAGAAAAACCCAAATTTGAAATCAATGATCCCTTTCAAGGTGGTAAAACCATTATCCAAGCAGAACATATATCATTTGGTTATAGTCCGGAAAAACTTCTCATTGAAGATTTTACTTTTACTATTCAACGTGGGGATAAAATTGCGATTGTCGGCCAAAATGGCACCGGCAAAACCACGTTGATAAAATTATTATGTGGGATGTTAACGCCAACGCAAGGGAGCGTAAAAGCAAGCCCTACCAATCAAATTGCGTTTTTTGATCAAAACCGTGATCACTTAAATAAAGAAGAGACGGTGATGGCAAATGTGGCTGAGGGTGATGACACAATTGAAATTCAGGGCAAGAAAAAACATGTTATTGGATACTTGGGTGATTTTTTATTTTCTCCGAGTAAATGCCGCAGCTTGGCCAAAATTCTCTCTGGCGGCGAGCAAAATCGCTTATTATTAGCCAAACTCTTTGCCAGACCTGCTAACGTATTGGTTCTGGATGAGCCCACCAATGATTTAGACATTGAATCGCTCACGGTGTTAGAAGATTTGCTACTGAATTATCAAGGCACGGTTATTATTATTAGCCATGATAGGGAATTTATTGATAACATTGCTACGCATACCATTGCTTTTGAAGATTCAGGCAAAATATCTATTAATGTGGGCGGGTATAGTGATTGGTTGGCACGCAAAACGGTGCCGCTTGAAAAAAAGAAAAAAACCCCAGATCAGAAACCCGCGCAAAAAACTCCATCTGAAAAAAAGCCGCATAAGCTGAGTTTTAATGAACAACGTGAATTAGATGCACTACCAGAAGCAATTGAAAAGCTTGAAACCAAAATTCATGATTTACAACTTAAGATGAGTGAACCAGAATTTTACGCTAAACCTAAAGCGGAAATTGAAACAGCCAATAAAGCATTGCAAGATTTGCAAGAAGCGCTGCATAAAGCGTATGCACGCTGGGAAGTGTTGAGTGGTTAATGTTATCTATTAAACATGCCATGGGCTAAAAAATAGAGAACCTGTGAAATTGCTTTTTGACGCATCATGATAAAACTATGACTGGCATGCAGCACAATATAATCTTTCATTTGGTTTAATTGCGTGCTGGCCACGGTGACTTTACCATCATGTTTTCCTGGCATGAGGAAAACACTTAGGGGATCTAGTGAGCGGTCTCCAGCAATTACGCCTAACTCCGCATTAATCAAGGGAAAGGGCTGGGTTTTGGCAATGTGGGTAGTTAATTGCTGACCTGCGGGACCATAAAATAAGCGATAGAGCACAAAAGATTGTAACCAATCAGCATATTCTGAACCTTGGTTGGGTGGCGCTAGCATCACAACCCGGCCAATATTCCTGCAGGGATATAAGGAAAGCAGCGTGCGCGCTAATAGTCCGCCCATAGAATGGGTGACAAAATGCAACGTATAGGGTGCTTGATTGTAATAAGGCTGAAGCTGTAAATAAATTTCTTGGGCGAGGGAGGTGATATCTTTTTTGCGCGAAGGGTAATCAATGTTGAGGACTTGATATCCTGCTGTAGTGAGCGCGGTTTCTAGGGAGTGCATCGACCGCTTGGTGCGGCCGATACCATGTAATAATACCACAACGGAGTTGGGTTTTATCATTCGTAATAATATTCCGTTATTTCATATTCTTCATCATCATATTCATCATAAGGCGCTACTCTCACAATGCGTTGTGGTTGCTGCGCTTGGCGGTTGTTTTCTTGCATGGCGCCGGCAACGGCCCCAATCCCTGCGCCAATCAGTGCACCTTCTTCTGCCTGACCTGAAAGTGATCCTATGGCCGCGCCACCAATCGCCCCTAAAGTAGAGCCACTTAAAATACTTTGTTCCGCGGGGGTCATGTTAGTACATCCTGCCCCAAAAAATATTCCTAACATGCAAAATAGTGTAGCTGCATTCTTCATGGTAATACTCCAACCGGTTACATGAAGAGCGTTTTTACACCATATTTAATTTATTGTCTAGACTTATTTAAGCTTTATCTGCGGCAGGCCGGTTACGATGCCAAAAACAGATAATAGCCACAAAATAACAGCAATAATGACGACAATGTTTAAAATGGTTTTAATGGAACCTGCCATTGGAATATACGTGTTAATTAACCAAAGTAAAACGCCTACAACAACCAGAACAATAACAATAGATAATAAAGACATTAATGGCCTCTTTTATGTTGGTTAGAGTCAGAAGGTGTGGCACTAGGCCAGGATTTAAAGGGAAAAGGCAGTTGATTATCATTGTAGGTAATATAACAAATCACTTCGGCCATATATAAGCTTAGACTTCGGCCAAAGGTTAGTAAATGCTCATTGGATTTTCTAAAGAGTAAATTAGAAAAGAACTGAAAAATAACCACACAAAGGGTCACAAAAATAGTCACATAGCCAATGGCCAGGAACAAGATTATATAAAGGCATTTGAGCCAAAGCGCTTTGGAAGCAAATTGCTTCAATTTGGGTTCAAGGACATTAGACATAATACGTTCACCCCTTAAAAAAGTTACCCTATCTATACAGTGTAGATTGTGCGTTAGCAGCTATCAAATAATTGAATATTTTCTGAATTCTCTGTTAGTATTTACAGGGTTTTGTATCCACCATGATAACAAGGAAATAATATGAGAGAGTTAACATTCCAAGAGGTGTCGGTCGTATCCGGTGCTGAAAATCATAATGTAGTTGTGATAGATCCGGTGGGCGCCATCCAAGGATTTTTCACATTGTTAGGTTCAGTCACTAAAGAGTCCTTTGTAAGTGGCTCTGTTATCACCGGGATGCTGGCAGGTGCTGGTTTAGGTGTTTATGGTGCGTACACAACCTACGTGTCATACGGTCTTTTGGCGGGTATTGGCGCAGGTGTGGCTCTTCCTGGATTAGGTACCTTTGCGGGTGGTGCTGCATTTTATATCGGTGCGCGCTTTGGAGTTGCCGCTTACAGCATGTTTATCTAACTGAACAAAAAGGTAAGGCTTGATTAAATAAAGCTGTACCACTATAGTGCCCACACAATTTTGATCAAAGAGTGTAGGTAATCGTTTTGATTGAATTAACTGCAGCGGAAGTACAGACTATTTCTGGTGGCATTCCCGCTTATATTACGGGCTCCATTATGGAAAAATGTGGTTTTAGTCTTGAAACCACTTTGGCAGTTTCCGCTATGGTAGATGCGACAGCGCTCTATGCATCATATCCAGCGCTGTCGTTGATGTTCCCTATTTATGTCTTTAGTGCATACCACTTAATACCCGCAGCACTCTTCGGCGCTGCGTTGGGGTACCTTGGTTTTTTATCATCACAAGCAAATCCTGAATTCATCCATTGCTGATTTCAGGCTCGGCGCTGCTTCACCACCACCTTTTGCGTTTGCTTAAGTTTTTCCTCCACCACATGACGACGTTTTTTAACGACAACTACCCGTTTAACGGGGCGCTCTTCTCTTTTAACCACCACGACGCGTTTAACTGGACGTTTTTTGACGACCACTACGCGCTTAACGGGGCGATGTTGATGTTCTTCAACCACCACGACCCGCTCGCCAGGGCGTTTGAGTTCTGGATGATGATGATGAGGTCTGGGGTTTGCAAAGCTAATCGCAGAAAAAGTAATTAATAAACCGCACAATAATGTTTTCATAAATACCTCTTATGAAAGAAACGCTGTATATAAGCAATATCGCTAACATGTAACGCTAGCGATACGCTGACCACTCTATAACGAAATATCTAGAATTACTACGCTAATTCACATTTATATGTATTCGTGTATCATCAAGTGATGAAAAAAACGCTTCTATTTGTTTTAATTCTAGCTAATGTCAGCATGGCATTTGCAGCAGCAGAACACCGTCCTAAGGTAGCGCTTGTTTTAAGTGGTGGTGGCGCACGCGGTTCTGCGCATATTGGCGTCATTGAAGTACTTGAAGAAATGCAGGTTCCCATTGATTTGATTGTGGGAACCAGTATGGGAGCAGTGATTGGTGGCTTATATGCCTCTGGCGTACCGATTGCTCAAATTAAAAAAGATTTTCTTGCCTTAAATTGGGAAAGCATTTTTAAATATGATATCCCCAGAGAAGAATTATATTATCGTAGAAAGCAAGATACTGACATTTTCCTGATTAAGAATTTCATTCGTATTGATAAGGGGAAATTGCAAGTCGCCTCAGGTCTTACCACCGGCCAGAGCCTCTATGAAATTTTTAATGCCTATTTTTTACCGCTGCAGCCTATACAAAATTTTAATGATTTAAAAATTCCCTTTAAAGCCGTCGCAACTGATTTAACTTCTAGTAACGTGGTTGTTTTAGAGCAAGGGGATTTGGCCATGGCATTGGTTGCGAGTATGGCAGTTCCCGGACTTATCGCACCGGTTAAAGTGGATAAATATATGTTGGTGGATGGGGGCGTGAGTAATAATTTACCCATTGACGTTGCCAAAAAAATGGGAGCAGACATCATTATTGCGGTAAATGTTAGCACGCCATTATTTGATGAAAGCCAAATGCAAAATGTGATTAATATCTTAGAACAAGTGACCAATATCCTCAGTAATGATAATACAAATATTTCAAAATCTTTACTGACCAAAAAAGATATTTTCATTGAACCTGATGTGAGCGCCATTGATACAGAAGATTTTAATAAATTTGCCGAAGGGATCCCCATGGGGCGCAAGGCGACCTATCAACACGCAAGCCAATTGAAAAAGCTCCATATAGATAGACCGACGGCAATGGCAAAAAAAATATTGCCACCCGTGCAGATCAATAAAGCGATTGTGCATAGTGAAGGAATACTATCTGCGCAAACCTATCGTGACTATGTAGAGGTAACCGATATTGAAGAATCGATGAAGAAATTATATGGGATTAGTATATTTAATCATGTGTACTACGGCATTGAAGAAAAAGATCATGAAAAAGTTTTAGTGGTACAGCCTGAAGTAATTCCCCCGGAAACCATCTATCTTCAAGGGAGTTTATTACTGGAAGCCGATTCGCAAAGCAATAACAGTTTTTCACTGATTGTTGGCTTCACCAGACCACAAGTGAATGCCTGGTTAGGAGAATGGCGGGTGATTGGCACCATTGGGGATGATACCGGATTATTTGCTGAATTTTACCAGCCCATTACCCCAAGCTTGGTTTGGTTTGCCAATCCGTATGCATACTGGGATCGTTCCCCCATCATTGCATATTTTGATTATGATGAAGTAGCGACAGTTGTTGGAACCTTGAGCCAAGTGGGCTTTAACATTGGCCGAACCTTTTCAACCACTGCCCAAATTTATGGGTTTTGGGAATTTGATTATTTTACCTTTCAGCAAAGAACAGGAGAACCCTTTTTACAAGGTACGCTTCCTAAAGATGGTAGAGTAGGCGTTACCTTTGAATGGGATACGTTAGATAATTTATTTTTTCCACATCGCGGCGTAAAAGGCAGCATTAGTTATTTAGCCAATAATAAATCCTTTGGTGGCGATACTAATTTTAGACAATTGAATATTTCAAGTTACATTGCAGGCACGTCAGGAAATCATAGTATCGTGACCGGTGGCATGTACAATGCTACCGTGAAAGGGCAAGCGGATTACCAATCCCAATTTTTTCTAGGTGGCATTTTTCAGTTGGCAGGCCTGGTGCAAGATGAATTAGAAGGGGATAACTCTGCATTATATGATTTGGTGTATTTTTATAAATTATCGAGAAATACCATATTCTCGGATATTTATGTAGGCGCATCCTTGGAAGCAGGCCGCGTATGGCGCCATACCAATTTAAGTACCAAGCTACCCGTCATTGGGGCCGGTAGCCTTTTTTTAGGCATTGATTCACTTATCGGACCTATTTATTTGGTCATCGGTACCACCGATAATGGCAAAAAAGCTGCGTATTTCACCTTGAGACCATTCTTTAGAAGTGATTTTAACGCAGTATGAAAGGGCGATACGCGGTAAAAGTAGGTCGTTGAATAATAACGTGCTGCGTTCTATTGATTTTAGAAAAAAGTAACGATTTTTGATGATGGGTTAAAGGTGGCAAGTTTTCTTTAAGTTCGCGTTTATTACGTACGTGTTGAATTATTAAGCGGCATAAACTCAAATTATTTGACTTAAAGCCATAGTCCAGTAATTGTGGATACTCTTTTTCAATGTTTAAATGGTTCAAGAGTGCTAACACGATGAGATCTGGCTGATTGGTGTATCTGGCAATAGCAAATAGTCCGGCTGGGAGTTTAGGATTTTTAGTAACCATGGCTTTAATGACCCGGCTACTCGTTTTATTCCTTAAGGCAAAAATTAAGTCGTTCAGATTAGGTGAGCACCGGGGGTCTCGTATAATTTGAAGCAAAGTGCTTTGGTTTAGATTTCTCTCTAATGCATAACGTAAGGCATTAGGTGATAATGATGCTTTATGAAAAATTTCTAAGAAAATTTCCTTGGCAGCTTGGTATTCTATTGCCACATCCATTGCTTTAACGAGGGTTATTTCAGGCTTATCTAGTAGAGCACGGACTACCTCTTTATGCGCATCATAGGCCATTGCCACCATTAACGGTGTCCAGTCGGATTGTATCCCCTGCGTTTCAAGATTCACATCAACGTCTGGTTGTTGTAATAGCATAAAAGTTAATAAAGGGTTATCTTGTGCAATAGCGCAATGTAATAAGCCTCTACCATTTTTATCTCGATCATTAACGTGTAAAAAGCCATTGGCAAAAAGGTGCGCAATAAAACTTACATCCTCTGTGCATAACTGTGCCAAATCATTAAAATCAATTTCAGCAGCAATGTTGCGCACATCATGCGCCGCTAATAAAGCTTGCACGCGCGGCAACTGTTTACATTTTAGCGCCATGGCTAAGGGTGTAAATCCCTCAAGGTGTGGTACTTCAATTTCAGGAATAACTTCAGCTTGCTGGTAAAATTTAAACACATTAAAACCAATGTTAACCACGCCACCTTCTAATCGAGAAGCGGGGTTATGATAGACCGTCTCCATCATATAATGTGCCAGGGCCTGAAAGTCTGCAAAGGGCGCTATGGGATAGCGTGCATTGCCATCATAGTATTTAAGTAATCCGTCTGGTGTTACATTGATACTCATGGCATGTGCTCTGCCATCGTGATTCAGATCTGCAATCACATCAATGCTTGCGCCTTGCCAACGGGCAAGAAAGCGCAGCATGTGGGCCAGTTGTTCCTCATTCATTTGCATATTGGAAAATGAAAATAGATGATGAAGTTTTCTTTCTCCATTGCCAACCAGGGCATATTGTTTGAGACGCCTAAACCATCGGTAACCTAAGCCCAAGTCCTGCGCGGCAGGTGCATAATATTGAAAAATACACAGATCATTGGCAATCTGCTCAAATAAATCCGCTAAATGGCGATAACCATATTGATCTTTAAAATCCTTGGGAAGTAACTGATCATTATAAAGAGAGGGTAATTTTTTATCCCACGAAGCAATTAAATGAAGAATGCGAAAAAACTCCTCTTCTTTGCCATTGCTATCATAAATGGAGTATAAAAATTCCCATCCATTACAGTTTCCTTGGTTATGAATAATACGTCGTCCATCTCTGCCAATGAGATTGAGAAAAGTGGTTAGATTATTACTGAGTAAAGTTTGTTCAATACTTTGCAATTTTTCTGTTTCTGTTAGCGAAGCTACAGATATTGCGGTTCTTCCAAAAACATCACGGGTCAAAAAATAGGGTTCCCCGAATTTAAGGCGTAACAACCTATTGACCATAGTTGCTTCTTGATGTTCAGCTGCAAGATGAAGTACATTTTCACCATGCGCATTGGGTTCCCAAAAAGTTTCTGGTGGTAAGATGTGCATTAAATAGTTAAAAACAGCAATTTGTTTGTATTGAACAGCATAATGCGCGGCACTACTCCCAAAATAACTTTTAAGTGCAGGATTAGCACCATGTGCTAACAAGCGCTTTAATGCTGTTAGATTACCACGGAGGGCGGCCTTAATAAAAGCATTGCATCCATAAATGGATTCACGTGCATTAATATCATTTTTTAGCAGTATGAGTTCGGCCTCATCAGCAGATATAAGATTATCTTTTACCAATAATTCTTCTAAGGCAATTTCAACAAAGCAAGGAATTCCAGACGCAAAAGCATGCTGTAAAATAGTTTTACCCGTTTCATCAGGCATATCTAATTGGAAGGGCGGATACTTATGAAAGAGAGAACGCCAGAATTCTTCGTCTCTGGTTGCAATTGCCCGGGTAATGTCTTGTGCAAAATTTAACATAATAGCGGCATTTTACCGAGCTAAAACGAGCCATGCACCCAAAATATGACGAGAGGCATTACTTATCAGACAAATAGCTAGGTGGGCGTTTCACGCGCTAGCAGCGCTCCCATAATTAAGGCCCAGCCGCATAATAAGAGATCAACCCCGACGAAGATCCCAATGATAAACAAGCTGGAAGCGGGCCATTCGGCAAGGATTAAGCAGCCTAAAGCTAAGGTTACGATGCCGTTGAATAATATCCATTGCCATCTTGGTAATTTAAATTTCACTGCATAAAAAATGCGCAATGCGCCAATAAATATGAAAATCCATGCTAACAATAAAGTAATGGATAGGGATGCCATCACCGGGTTAACAATAAATAAGACACCTAAAACTAAATATAACCCTGCCATGATGATATTGGGTGTGAAAACATGCCACGTGCCCCACCAAATTTTACAAGTGTTGAATATCATGACTATACCAACTGCGGCAAATAAAAATCCTAAAAATAATACGGAGACTAAGGTGGTGAAGGCCGCAACGCTTAAGGCAGCAATCCCTAAGCCTAACAATATAACTCCCCAGGCTAGGCACCATTTCCAATGTTTACTAAAATCCGCAAAATTTATCATAATGACCCCTTTTCGTTTAATTCTAGTTTACATTCATAATATTGCAAAAGAAAACTGCTTATGTATTTAGGATTAAAAGCACATAAAAATCCGATAGTACTTATAGCAAGGAGAATGAAGTGAAAAAAAACCAAACGCTGTTTTTTATATCATTAATAATGTTGGGTTGTGCGCAAGCACCTGGCACCTCATCTGAATATTTAGGCAGTGGTGAATATTCCGTGAGAATATCCCCCGTTCCTAAGGAGCAATCCACTGAATTTGCGCAAGATCCGCTCAATTACTATCAAGATGGCTTTAGTGATTTGTTTTTTAACTAAGCCTTCTTTTTTTGACTCAAAAAGACTGAGCTGAGATAATCTTCTTTATAATGCTTGAGATATTCACGATAAGAACCATGAAAATCCTTAATGCCGGCCTCCGTCAGTGCTATCACGCGTGTGGCAACTTTAGCGACAAAATGTCTATCATGGCTCACTAACAGGAGTGTGCCAGGGTATTCTTTTAAGGCGCTTGCCAACGCTTCAATGCTTTCCACATCTAAATGATTAGTAGGTTCATCTAGAATTAATACATTTGGTTGCGCAAGCATAATGCTGGCTAACAATAGCTTGCCGGCTTCGCCGCCACTAATATTTAAAATACTTTTTTCAACATCATCTTTGGTAAAAAGCACTTGACCCAGTACGCTGCGAATTTTAGTGGTGGATTCACCTTCCACTTGATGGCAGAGCCAATCATAAACACTGATATTATCTTTCAGTAATTCATGATGATCTTGGGCAAAGTATCCTATTTGGGTTTCGTGACCCCATTGTACCGTGCCAGCATCTGCCTCTAGCAAGCTAAGTGCAATTTTAAGTAACGTTGATTTTCCAATCCCATTGTGACCAATAAACGCAATTCTTTCACCACGCTTAATTTCAAATTTAACTTTATTTAATACGTTTTTTGGACCAAAAGATTTTGAAATATCAGCTATTTTTAATACTTGCTTTCCAGAAGGGCGTTTAATTTTAAAATTAAACGTCGGGCTGATCCGAGAAGATTTTTTAATATCCGGCAATTCTATTTTTTCAATCATTTTAACGCGGGATGCGGCTTGTTTCGCTTTGGAGGCTTTTGCTTTAAATTTATCGACAAATAATTGCATGCGCGCAATTTTATCTTCTAAACTCTTTTTCTCACTGAGTTTCTGTGCAACAATTTCTACTTTTTTGGCAAGGAAATTATTATAGTTACCAGGATATTCCCTGATCTCGCCATAATCAATATCAAGAATATGGGTCGCGACGTTATCTAAAAATTTAATATCATGAGAAACAAATAATAAGAGTCCTTTAAAATCATTAATTAAATATTGTTCTAACCAGCCAATGGTCATAATATCTAAATGGTTTGTTGGCTCATCCAGTAAGAGTATATCCGGGGTTTCAAAGAGTGCTTGTGCCAAGAGGACGCGCATTTTATAACCGCCCGATAGGGTATGCAATGATTCTTCATGCTTCTCTAAAGGGATCCCTAAACCTTCCAGCAAGGTATGCGCTAAGCTTTCAGCGGCATAACCATCATAATGGGCAATGGTTTCTTCTAAGTCTGAGAGTCGATGCGCGGCACTATCGGTCCATTCTCCTTGGAGCAAGACCTCTTTTTCTTGAAAAGCTTGCCATAATTTTGCTTTGCCTTGAATGACCACATCGATAACCCGGTCATTTTCATAACGGAAGTGGTCTTGTTTAACCCAACCAATGTTATTACCTTTGGAAACGATAATATCGCCAAGGCTGGGGGTTTCATGCTCCATAATTAAGCGCAGTAAGGTACTTTTGCCCGCCCCATTTGCGCCGACGATAGCATAACGGTTGCCCCGGTTCAGCAACAGGTTTACATCGTCAAAGAGTAATTTAGATCCATAATGCAGGGATACTTCTTTGAATATAATCATGACACTCTTGTTAAGAAGACTAGCTTGGAATACCAAGTAAAGGTTGAGATTCTATCACATTTTTACCATTCATACCTTACTCTTAAATACCCGGCATTCGCGGTATAGTGTTTTTGCACGTCAAAATCATAACTTACCGTATACACAAAACCGCCAATTTGGGTAACTGTGGCACTTGCACCTATATTGTAGCTAACTGCCGGTGGATTGAATCCAGAGGTCGTAAAACTTGGGCCACCGCCGGTAAACTGAGAGGTGGTAGCCATGCGGTCATTAATAAAGTCATAAAACAAGCGTAAATGAAATTCAGGTTCAAACAAGGTGGTTAGAAATTCAAAGTCATACAGGAACATAGCACCAATACCGCCTAAGAGCATATCAAAATCACTGGCATTTACCGTTTGATCTGCCGTGCCGGCGCTGGTTTCCGTATATTTATCTAACCCTAAGTGAGAGTAAAATAATGAAACGAGTGGAATAGTATGAAAGCCAACGCGGGCAAAATCATAGCCACATTCTGCCTGCGCGCCATATTGTATACCCGTATAATGGCCGTGGGCATTCAATAAGACTGCGCCAAAAATAATGCGCCTGTCTGCAATATAATCATTGACACTAAGGGATGCCATCCAGTTTAAGAATAAAGGCGTATTTGAACCAAATTGGCCATATATGGTGCCTTGATAATTCTGAATGCGGGTTTCTGAGGAAGGGGAAATGGTATTGTCAATGTGAGTATTGGCATAACTGAATGCCCCGCCAATTAATGCAGTGTCAGAAAATAGGGTATCGCCGCCAACGGCAATTCCCAGCGTGCCGCCGCCATAGCCTGGGACTAATTTTATTTGATCTTGATGCATGGATTGACCAAATACTTGTCCCCATAATCCTTGGCCTGCTTCACCATCTCCTGCACCAATGCCACTGTAGACATTTCGGTAGCCATAACGGGTTGCATTGCCACTGCGCATCACGGTTAGGCGTTCATTAATGGAATCATAAAATTGCCAGACGTTATTAAATCCTTGGTGTAAAACTGCACCATCGACTACGGGCGCAAGCGTAGATAAATCATATAACAAGGAATCAAGATCATAAAACTGTTCCAATTGATTTAAAATGGCTTGCAGTGATCCATTGGTTGGAATGTTATTGAGATATAAAAAATCAAGTGCTTGTGCAACACCCGAAATATTTGCTTCTACGGCAAATTTGCTTATCGGTGCACCAGAGAGTACCAGCTCTAAAACATTTCCTACTACCTGTGTGCTTAAATTAATGAGCAAACGATTGTTATTGACGGGAATGGCAACCAGTCCTGCCCCGCCACCATTACTCTCAATCAACGGCACCGTTGCGCCGGTACTGGGAAAGGAAGTAGCAGCATTTACTATGGTAACACTGGCACTCGGATTAATGTGTGTTGCACCTTGGGTTGTGACTAACCCCGTTGAAGTAAGGTTGCCACCCATATCTACTTTTAAAATACCACCCGCGCCTAAGTTCAGGGCACCTGTGCCGCCGGAGACCGTATTAACAATATTCAAATCAATATTAGTTCCTAAAGATAAAATAGAGCCATTAGCAATAGACAAACCGCCATCAAGCGTTAAACTATTTTCGATGTTAAGCGTAGCGCCATTATTCACAGTAGTGGTTAACGCAGCAACATTCCCACTGAAGTTTACAACGTTGCCGGCACTGCCCGTAATATTAACGGCAAAAAGTGGATTGGTAGGGCCAATAGGACTACTAAAAGAAGCGTTGCCGAGCACATTCAGCGTTCCCACATTTATCGTGCCAGAGGTATTATCAACGGTCTCAATGACAACATTATTAGCAAGATTAACCGTGGTATTAGCAGCCGCAAAATTGAGTGAGGTTGCCGTGATATCATTTTGCAAATTTAAAGTGCCGCCACTGGCATTAAGATTAATGGTTTCAGCCCTAACGGTTTGCGCTAGGGTCACGGTTTTATTAGGACCTTGCAGATTAACTTCATAAAGTGCATGCGTTGCGCCAATGGACCCTGTCACCGTAGTGCCTACGCTGCCTCCTAAGAAATTTAAAATGCCCACATTTGCTGTAGTGGTACTATCTACATTGCCTGTAATAATGGCGGCGTCACTGAGATTAATGGTGGAAGTATTATCTGCTAAACCTGAAAAATCAATATTCGTACTAATACTGGTTGCAAGATTTAATATGGCACCGGTATTTTCAATATTGATAACCGGAGTGTGGATGCCAATGTTAGATAGGTTTAAAATGGTACCGGCTGCGGTGAGATTAATGGAATCCGTATAGACAAAACCCGATAACGAGATGGTATCGCCGGGCCCCGAGATATCAACCGCAGCCAGTGGTTTACCTGCCCCTCCGATGGAGCCGGTGACGTTACTCCCATGGCCGCCTAAGAAAGTGAGTGTACCTGTGCCTGCGGTTGCGGTACTTACATTACCCGCCAAGACAGCCA
The DNA here is from genome assembly GCA_013288185.1 of Gammaproteobacteria bacterium. Classification (GTDB taxonomy): domain Bacteria; phylum Pseudomonadota; class Gammaproteobacteria; order Berkiellales; family Berkiellaceae; genus Berkiella. Next base: position 25,335 of record JABDCK010000007.1, on the reverse strand, counting down.
TATCTGCCAGTGTCACAGTTGAGGCAGCGTTTGCGTTACCAGAGAAACTGACATTGCCGGTGGTATTGGCGCCCAGATTTAAAGTGGCACTTGCGCCTGTTATATTGAGGGTTTGCACATAGACCGTTCCCATCAAATTCAAGATTGTAGAGGTTCCTGTCAGATTAATGGAATAAAGGGCATCAACGTTACTACCTATAGCGCCAGAAAAGGTGCCGCCGCTGGCAAAATTAAGAATGCCGGTATCATTGGTACTGGTGGTGACACTACCCGCCGCAATCGTAATCCCAGGGCCAAAGTTAATCTGGGCCGCATTTGAACTATCGTTAAAATTGATAGTTTTTGTCGTAATGTTACCATTTAAGTTTAAAGTATTACCCGCACCGTTGATGTTAATCGTGTTAGCATTGATTGCGCTGCTGAGGGTCACGATTCCACTGATTCCGCCAAGAGTGCCGATGAGATTAATCGTAGAAAGCGCACCTGAATCGCCAATGCCAATGGTACCTGAAACAGAACCAGCGCCTAGAAAGGTTAAGGTACCGGTACCACTTGAACCCGTGTTATTAATAATATTACCGGTAATGGTAGAGCCGGAGATTATCTCTAAAGTTGCAGCTTTCGTGAAAATGATACCGGAGGAAGTAATTGTAGATCCAACCGCTAAGGTTCCGCCTGTGCCAGACAGGGTAATGGTTGTTGCATCAATAGGTCCAGGTAAAGTAACCGTACTTGCTGCTCCTTTTGCATTAATCGCAAAGAGTGGAAAATTTGTCCCGCCGATAGTTCCGGTGACGGTATTACCAGAGCTTCCCCCCAGGAAATTGAGTGTGCCCGCAGTAGTGGTGGTACTACTTACATTGCCGGTAAGGATGACCATGTCATTGATATTAAGGATAGAGGTTGAATCTGCAGAATCTAAAAATACAACATTGGTACTAATGCTGGAGGCAAGATTTACTATGTCACCTGTATTTTCGATATTAATAACTGGGGTGTTAATGTTACTGCCAGAGAGATTTAAAGTAGTGTTTGTTGCGGTGAGATTAATGGCATCTGTATAAACAGTGCCTGATAGCGCGATGGTATCGCCGGACCCAGAGATATTAACCGCCGCCAGTGGTTTACCTGTCCCCCCGATGGTGCCAGTGACGGTACTACCATTACCGCCCAAGAAAGTCAGTGCGCCAATGCCGGCAGTTGCAGTACTTACATTGCCGGTCAAAACAACTGCATCTGCCAGTGTCACGGTTGAGGCAGCGTTTGCGCTACCAGAGAAACTGACATTGCCGGTGGTAGCGGCTCCCAGATTTAAAACGGCACTTGCGCCTGTTATATTAAGGGTTTCTGCAAAAACAGCTCCTGATAAAGTCAAGACTGCAGAGGTTCCTGTAAGATTAATGGAATAAAGGGCATCAACGTTACTACCCACGGTGCCAGAAAAGGAGCCGCCACTGGCAAAATTAAGAATACCCGTATCATTGGTATTGGTGGTGACACTCCCTGCTGCAAACGTAATTCCCGGGCCGATATTAACCTGCGCGGTATTTGAACTATCGTTAAAATTGATGGTTCCAGTCGTTACATTGCCATTTAAGTTTAACGTATTACCCGTCCCGCCAACGTTAATCGTATTAGCATCAATGGTGTTACTGAGTGTCGCGACGCCACTGGTTCCAATGAGATTAATGGTAGAAAGTGCGCCGGAATCGCCCACACCCACGGTACCGGAAACAGAGCCCGAGCCGGCAAAGGTTAAGGTACCGGTATTACTTGAACCCGTGTTATTAATAATATTACCGGTAATGGTGGAGCCGGAAATTATCTTTAAAGTTGCCGCTTCCGTAAAAAAGATCCCAGTGGATGCGGTGGTAGAACCTACCACCAAGGTTCCGCCTGTACCCGTCATGAGAATGGTTTCAGCAGAAACAGGGCCCGGTAAGGTAACGGTTTTACCTGCACCACCTTCTGCATTAATCTGATAGAGCGCAAAGCTTTGGCCTATACTCCCCGTGACCGTATTACCGGCGCTGCCACCCAAGAAAATTAAATTTCCTACCCCTGCGGCAACCGTATTATCAATATTTCCCGTAATGGTTACGGTATCAGAGAGATAAACGGTGGAGGAGGTATCTCCTGCCGTACTAGCAAAGATAACATTACCGGTAGTATTCCCTTCTAAAGCGAGCATTGCACCGGTCGTGTTTAAATAAATGTTTGCCGCTTTAACTGTGTTTTGGAACGTTGTCGCTTGAGCCGTATTAAGATTTATGGAAAAAAGGGAGAAATTTGCGCCTATAGTGCCAGGAAAGGAAAACGCACCCGTATTATTCATATCAATAGTGCCAATGTTATTAACGGTTGCATCAATGTTAAACACGTTTGATGCTTGAATACTATCAAACGTTAAGATGCTCTGACTAGTAAATACAAGAGATTTTGTATAAAGTGATGGATTATTCATAGTTGTATTTGCGCCAATATGTATAGACGCAAATACGTTTCCTACACTGCCTATGGTAGTACTGTTAAATTGTAAGGGTGACGAAACAACTATAATGTCATCTATATTGTTGGTTGAAAAAAGCGCTGACGTAGCATCGATAGAAACGGGACCATCAAAAATCATTTGAAAAGGGTAACCGTTATTCTGCACTTCAATTGTCGTTCCTACTATAGTATTGGTTCCGCTAGAGGTTGCGGTAAAAGTTAGTGTTGTGGCTAGATTTGGGTTTACCTCTATAGTGAGATCTTGAAGAGCCCCACTTACCGTGTTGGTGCCTCCGTCATCAAAGTTGATAAGTCCGGGGCCATTAATTAACGGTGCAGAAACGGTTCCGCCGCCGTTAAGAAATAGTATGTTATTTCCAGACAATGCTATTGATTCTGAGGCATAGAGGGCGAGGTTTGGGGGAGATGGGGGATATCCCAAGGTTACGTCGGTAGATAATGTGATTGTCCCTACATCGCAGGTACCATCCCCAATAGAGCCTGTAAGCGTAATATTCCCCAGTGTAACTGAAGGGTTATCTAATGGAGTGGAGGTTGCAATTGAAACACCATTGTATGCAGCAATAGTTCCTGAGGCGGTAAGGGTGCTTGCGTTGTAAATATTATAAGGACCACCACCACTGACTGTGGTGTTACTGCCTTCCTGAGTATAATTAGAAGAATTCGCGTATTGATTGCACTGCTGCGCTGATAATGGTTGGCAAAAAAAGGTAGAACTTAATGCAAGAGATGATAAGAGTGTTCTATTGAATACAGAAAATTTCATATTTATCCCTTGTTACCATTCATATCTTACCCTTAAATATCCGGCATTCGCGGTATAGTGTTTTTGCACATCAAAATCATAGCTTGCCGTATACACAAAACCACCAATTTGAGTAAGCGTGGCACTTGCGCCTATATTGTAGCTAACTGCCGGTGGATTGAAGCCAGAGGTTGAAAAACTGGGACCACCACCGGTAAATTGAGAGATGATAGCCATGCGATCATGAAAAAAGTCATAAAATATGCGCAAATGGAATTCAGGCTCAAACAAGGTGGTTTGAAATTCAAAGTCATAGAGGAACATGGCACCAATACCACCTAAGAGCATATCAAAATCGCTAGCATTCACAATTTGATCTGCAGTCCCCGCACCTGTTTCCGTATATTTATCTAACCCTAAGTGGGAGTATAAAAGTGAAACCAAAGGAATAGTATGAAAGCCAACGCGAGCAAAATCATACCCCAGTTCACCTTGTGCGCCATATTGTATGCCGGAATAGTGGCCATGGGCACTAAGCTGCAGATTGCCAAAAATTATGGTTCGATCTGCAATAGTGTTATTGGCACCTATGGATGCTATCCAGTTAAAAAACAGTGGGCTACCATACGCACTTAGCTGACCATAAAGCAATCCTTGATAACTCTCAATTCTGGTTTCAGAATTTGCAGAAACGTTGTTTTCAATGCTGGTTCTTGCATAATTGACCGCCGCGCCTAGTAAAGCATAATCGCTGAACATGGCATCACCACCCAGGGTAAACCCTAGCGCCCCGCCGGTATACCCTTGAATGAGCTCTCTGTCTTCTTGGTGCGCGTTAAAACCAAAAACCTGTCCCCAGATGCCTTGGCCAGCTTCACCATCACCCGCAGCAATACCGTTGTGGTAAATACTGCGATAGCCAAAGCGTGCAGCATTTTGAACATGCATTAAGGTTAAGCGTTCATCAATGCTGTCAAACACTACGTTAAGATTATGAAAACTTTCCGTTAATACCGCGCCATCCACGATGGGAGCTAAGGTTGATAAATCATAAAGCAATGTGTCAAGGTAGGTAAGTTGTACATATTGACCCAAAATTGCGTGCAGCGTACCGACTACGGGAGTATTGGTTTGCAATAGGTAATCTAACGCTTGCGCAACGCCGGCAACATTAGAGGTATATTGCGCCGATAATGGCTGGCAAAAAAAGAGTGCGCTTAATACAAGAGATGAAAATTTCATAGTTATCCTTTAGAGACATTCATAACGTAATCTTAAGTACCCTGCATTTTCAATATATTGTTCTTTGATATTAAAATCGTAACTGGCGGTAAATGCTAAGCCCGTTATTTCACTAAAGGTTGTCAGACTTGCACCAATGTTGAAACTGAACGCGGCTGGCGTGAAGCCGGTAGTGACAAAACTAGGACCGCCGCCTGTAAATTGAGAGGTGGTTTGCATGGAATCATTAATGAAGTCATAAAAGAATCTGATGTGTAACTCTGGTTGATACAAAGCGGTTTCATCAATTAAATCGCGCGTAAAACGTACCCCTGCGCTGCCTAACAACATTGCCAGATCGGGGGTATTTACCGTTTGACTGGCATTGCCTGCGCCGGTTTCCGTATAGGAGTTCATATCCAAACCGGAATATTGCAGCGAGATTAATGGCACGATATGCACAAACGCTTGCGTCCAATCATAACCCAATTCTGCCTGCACGCCATATTGCCAGCCATGAAAATGCCCCGAGGCGGTAAGATGAATAAACGCAAAATTAATATTACGATGAGAAAGGTAATGATTATAGCCTATGGATGCTAGCCAATTTAAGAATAACGGACTTTCAAAAGCATATTGGCCATAAAGCGTAGCTTGATAATTGTCCACAATAGAGGTGGAGCCATCAGACAGATAATCTTTAATTCTGGCATTTGCATAATCAAAAGCTACCCCGACTAAGCCTTGATCTGAGAAGTAACTATCAAAGCCAAATTGAAATCCCCACACATTATCTAGATATCCTGGAATATTTTGTCGGTCTTTTTGATAGGCGCGTTGACCAAAAGCCTGGGCCCATGCTCCCGTGATGGGATTGGGATCTCCTGCTGCGTATGTGGTTAATAAATGCTTTCTTTGTAAGGAGGTTATCATCCGGTCATTAATGCTGTCAAAAGCCAAGCGCTGATTGCTAAAGCTTTCCTCAGCAATAGCATCATCCACAATAGGTGCCAAGGTTGCTAAAGCATTGTTTAAATCAATTATATTGTCAAACAGCGTGAGGTCATCCACAATTTCACGCAATGCACCCGTTACCGTACCGCCGCTAAAGATGGTACCCACTAAGACATCTAATGCACCGGCAATCCCGGTGGTGTTAGTGTAAGTAGCATAGGGCTGAATGGGTTTAGTGAAGGCGGTTAATTCAATCGTGTTGCCATTGACAAAAGTACTATAGCCGATGATGAACTGTTGACCACCCGTATAGATAAGGGGATGGAGTCCACCCGCACCGCCATTGCTAGTAAGAATGACAATAGATTCTGAAACATCAGGAATTTCGTTTTGGGGATTAACAACCGTAAACAAAGCGCCTGGACCAATGGTTGCGCTAGCATTGGTAACGACATTCCCGGTTGATGCAAAACTGCCGCCCATATTTAAACTTAAAATAGTGCCTGCGGGCATATTGAGGCTTTGTGTAATAACAAAATTTGCGTTAGGCCCTAATGCAAGCGTGCCGCCATTAGTGAGTGCTACACCGCCCGTTAAGGTTTGGCCACCAAGCCCCGTGACCTCCATGGTGCCACCATTAACATTCACCGCCGTTGCAAAAACATTGTTAGAATTAAAATTAGCGGTACCGGTAATATTAATGGCGTTGAGATAATTTGTATTGGTGCCGATTACCCCATTTGCCGTATAAAGACCAGTAATATTAAGGGTGCCACTGCCACCGGCATTAAGAACGGTAATGGGCCCATTGGTAGAGCTGGTGCCACCAAACGTTAAACTGTTATTGGCTTGAAATTGCGTTTGCGTCGCATATACATTGCCATTGATGGTGGTGGGACCATTCGCGGCGACTTGTACTAATAAGAAGCCAACGCTGGGTGTACCAATATTGCCGGTTACGCTGGCGGCTTTTAAAATATTGAGGGTGTCTAGATTATTAGTCAATGCTTGGATGTTGCCGGTTAAAACCATCCCTGCATTATTGAGCGTTAACGTGGAGCCCGGTCCAATGATATTATCATTAATGGTAATCGTATTGGCATTAACATTGCTGCCTGATAGCGTGCCGGTTGTGCTGGCAGCATTGCTGGCATTAAAAATAATCTGACTGAGTGAATGGGTGGCACCGATATTTCCACTTACGGTCCCGCTTGCTTGAAATTCTAAAATGCCTACGCCCGCTGTCCCTGTTGTATTATCGACATTACCCGTAAAAGTTTTTCCTGCTGAAAAGTTGGCAGTGGAACTTGCATTAGCGCTACCGGAGAAATTAAGGTTGACTGCTTTTACATTATTTTGATAATTGACAGTATCACCTGCACCCGATTGATTAATTGCCAGTAAACCAAAAGTATTGCCGATGGTGCCCGTCACGGTGCTTGCGCCTAAAAAATTTAAGGTGCCTTGATTAGGGGCGGTACCATCAATGGAGCCGGTGAGTGTTTGGCCGTTGGAAAGATTTATGGTGGTATTCGCGGCGGCAAAAGCAACGCCCGGTGAGGCAGTAGTAGTGGCGCTGCCCAAAAGGTTTAACGTGCCACCGGCACCTTGTAAGCTGATGACTGCCGCGCTTACCGTGCCACCCAAGGTAACGATACCGTCCACGCCCAGCAAATTAACCGCAGCTAAAGATTTAGTTGTGCCAATGTTACCGGTCACGGTGGTGCCAAGACTACCGCCAAGAAAATTTAACGTGCCCGCACCAACATTGGTGATACTGTTAACTGCGCCGGTAATGGTTTGACCATTGTAGAGATTAATAACGGATGTTGCATCTGCAGTGGTGGAAAAATTAATTGCAGTGACGGTTGCACTACCGTGTAAATTTAAGATGGCACCAGGTACGGTGATGCCAATATTTTTGGCATTGACCGTGCTCATTAAATCAACGGTGCCGGCACCATTTAGATTAACGGCTAAAAGTGTTCCATTGGTGCCAGCGCCTAGTGTGCCATTAATGGTTGCGCTACCTGCCAAATTCAAGGTTCCCGTATTAGCAGCAAAAGTATTGGAAACTGCTCCGGTAATGGTAAGACCGCTTGCCAGATTTGCGGTTGTCATTGCTGCAGCAAAATTGAGTGAACCTGTAAGAGTACCATTTAAATTTAATGTACCGTTCGCGGCATTTAGATTAACGGAATTAGCAAATACCGCGTTTTGCAGCGTAACCACACCCCCTGGGCCGGTTAAATTAACTTCATCCAATGATGCCCCTGAGGCACCAATCGCTTGCGTAATGGTATTGCTCCCTAAAATATTCAAAATGCCGGTGGGGTTGACACTTGTCCCATTGGTAATACTGCCGGTAATAGTTACCCCATCTGAAAGATTTACGGTGGTACTTCCTTGATTAAAAATAACATTGCCCGTGGTGTTGGCGAGTAAATTTAAAGTGCTACCGAAGCCGCTAAGAGAAATATTTTTGGCATAAACCGTACTATTGAGAGAAACATTGCTATTGAGACCGTTTACATTAATTGCCAGGAGGGACGCTCCCACGCCGCCAACGGTGCCCGTCACCGTGCTGGAACCTAAAAAATTTAAAGTACCCGTATTGTTACCGGCAGTTGTGCTTACTAAACCCGTGATGGAAGAGGTATTATTAATACCCAAAGTTAAAGAAGTATCAGATAAAAAATTCGTGGTGGTAGCATAAATATTGCCGGTAACGGTGGTGGGCGTATTAATGCTAAATAAATGAAAGGGGGTTGCCAGCGCGCCTATCTGCCCTGTTATGCTAACCGTGTAAGATCCGGTGGTGGAAATAGCATCCACATTTGCGGTTGTTGCACCAATATTGGCGGTAACTGCCATGTTAGCAGAAGTGGGCTGCAAATTTAAAGTAGAAACCGTACCATTATCACCAATAGTAATCGTGGTAGCATTAATTGACGCCCCATTAAGGGTAAGCGTTTGACTGGCGCCATTAGTGGTATTAAAGGCGAGTGCATTGAGCGAGTTACTGACGCCAATATTGCCGGTAATCGTTCCACCGAATGACAGCTGAACCTGTCCAATACCATTGGTACCCGTTAAATTATTAATAGAAGCGGTAATGGTTACGGGATTTTGCGTAAATATTGCTGCGCTTGCAACAGAGGAACCCGTAGTAAAATTAAGCGAGGTTGCGCTAAAATTATTAGCATAAGTAATCTGGGTTCCGGCTCCTGCTTGATTAACTGCATATAATGCTTTGGTGGCACCCACTGCACCAACATTCGCTATCCCGCCGCCGGTAAAGGTAACGATGCCATTACCATTACTAGTAGTTTGATTATCAATACTGGCTATGGTATAGCCTGCCAAGCTGGTGGCTAATTGTAATTGTGTGGTTGGCGCTACATTGGTACCGGTAAAAATAAAATTATTTACATTTATGGTAGAATTTCCAAGATTAACGAGCGTACCGGCGGCACCCTCAATGTTGATGAGATTTATGGACTTCAGGGCGGTTGCACCCACAGGACCGGAAACGGTGCTACTGCCTAGGAAAGTTATCGTTCCCTGATTATTAGCGGAGGTTTCAATCTCACCGGTTACATTTGCGCCATTATCTAAGATTAAAGTTCCGGCTGCAAAGAATTCAATAGTGGTGGCTGCAACACTGCTTTGTAATTCAACGGTTCCTGCGCCATTAAGTTGAAGTCCTAATAGTGAATTAGTTGCACCTATGGTTCCTGAGACTATGCTATTGCCAAGAAAATTTAAAGTTCCTGCGCCATTAGCGCCGGTAGTGTTGTCCACCGCGCCGGTAATATTTGCCCCATTGCTAAGCGTTAAGGTGTTATTGGCGGGGAAAGTCGTTTTAGCAGCAAAAATGCTGCTTGTAATGCTGGTATTTGCGCCAATGATGACAGAGGCAAAAGGAATGAGTGATGTACCAATTCCGCCCGTGAGCGTTGCGGTTTGCTGAAAATTAACAATATCAAGATTAGCGGTTGTAGCAATAAGTTTTGCAGTAATCGCCGCGCCTACAGCATTGAAAGCTAAGGTAGTCGCATGGGTTCCGTCATCGAATGCGACAATGCCGCCGGTACCAATAGTGATAGGCGTTTGGTTAAAGGTTATGGTATTGGTTCCACCGAGAGAATTAGCAATGATTTGATGAACGGGGCCTGTAAAGGAGGTATTAAGGGTTGCCGCACCTTGTAATTGAACGATACCGGTATCTGGAGCGGATGCGATGAAACCACTGACACCGGTATTAATGGTAGAACCACTGGCAAATGAAGTTGTGGTATTAGCATTTGATCCTGGGCTAAAACTAAAAGCATCACCGACCCTAAAATAGGTGCCTTGAAAATTTATCACACTGGAAGCACCGCTTGCGTTGGCGTCTTGGGCAGCTTCGTTCGTGCTCGGAGCACCAAGTGGATCTCCAAAATTGCCCGTTACCACTGCGCTTCCTGCAAAAGACAATACATCCGCGCCATCGGTATTAATAAAAGAAACTAACGTCCCATTGGTCAACGTTGCGCCAACGGTATAGCCATTGGTAATGGTAAAAGTGCCTCCAGTAGTTGCATACCCTCCGCCATTATCTGGCGTGGTACCACTATTACCCCCAGGAGGTGCGTTTACAAATACTGCTTGCGCCTGCGCACAGAGAAATGCCATACCGCAAAAAAGGGTAGAACGAAGTAAAGCTGAAGTTAACGTTTTTATGGAAGTAGTGGATTTTTTTATGTTGCACAGCAAATTACGTCACATCCCTTTCACGTTCTAGACCGCTGGTATCGTTCCATTTAAAGGTAAAAAGGGCTAGAAGTAAAGAACTGAGGCATATTAGTCAGTAGCAAAAGTATATTGACTTACCAGATGTAGCGTAATTTAAAGAATCCTGCGTTGGCGGTATATTGTTCTTTGTAGTCAAAATCATAACTTGCTAACAAATCAAAGCCACCATAATTTTCTGACCGTATACTAAAACCTAGGTTGTAATTTGCAGGTGCGGGTGCAATATCGGTAGCAAAGTTTGGGCCATTCGCCGTAAATTGTGCGGTAGTTTGCATCTTTTCATTTACCACATCATAAAACACCATCACATGCCATTCAGGTTGAAATGCGATGGCATTTACTATGCAATCAAAAGCAAACCTTATTCCAAGCCCACCTTCTAGCAAACTTAAATGCTTGGCATCAATGTTCATATTTGCATTATTGGTATAACTACTAATGTCCAAATGAGAATAAAATAAAGAAATGAGTGGAATGATATGAAAGTAATTCTGGACAAAATCATACCCACATTCTCCTTTAAGGCCATATTGACCTCCATGGGTATTACCGACGATGGTATATTGCGTTGTGCCCAGCTGTAGGGGAAATTGGATAATATATTGATTAAAAGCGGCCGCAAATATCCAATTAAAAAAAGCCAATTCAGCAAAAGGCACTTGCCCATACAGCATCACTTGATAGCTATCAATATTGGAGCTGGTATCCAAAAGGCCTTCATGGTGTACATCGGCATTTGACCAACTCCCTGCCAGCCCTACCTGTACATCGGTACCAAAAATGCCATCATCACCGCCGAGCGCTAAGCCCCAAACGGCATCATGGTAACCAGGCACGCCTTGGCGTTCCCCTTGTTGTGCTTGTTGGCCAAACCATTGTACCCAATTGGTTCTAGGGTAACGATCACCCGCAGAATAGCCACTGCCCAGATGTGCAGCGACGGTGCGAATAGCACTTTGCTGCTGATTCAGGGCTTGCGCGGTAAAACAAGCGCTTCCCAGTAATAGTGCAGTAAAAGTTTTTTTCATGGACCCTATTAAAAGCCAAATACACTATGATGTAAAGAGGAATAATGATTTGTTTGGGGTCTAACATGAAAAAATATCACCTGGTAATTTGGTTGGCGTTGGGTTTATTCTCAAGTCAGGCAAGCGCGGCCAACGCGCAAACGGAAATTCGAGATTTTTTAAAGACATTATTTAGTGATAATAATCAATATGTTTCTGAATTATCACATGCACACTTAGCAGAATATTTGGAGCAGCAAAACCCCCGGGCCACGATTGTTGCCTGTGCGGATTCCCGTGTGCAATCCAATGCTTTTCATAGTAGTCCTGAGAACGATCTCTTTTTTATCCGTAATATTGGCAATCAAATTCAATCTGCACAAGGTTCTGTGGAGTATGGTATTAATCATTTGCATACCCCCATATTACTTATCATTGGCCATTCTCATTGTGGCGCTATTCAAGCGGCTTTGGGAGATTATAGTAAAGAATCCCCTGCGATTCGTCATGAGTTAGATTTTTTGCATCTGCCCAAAGCAGGCACGGTAGATGAAGGTGTGATTGAAAATGTGCATCAACAAGTCGCCTTTGCACTGAAAAAATTTAAGGATAAAGTCCGCAAAGGGGAACTGATTGTGGTGGGCACCGTTTATGATTTTAGAGATGATTTTGGGCACGGCCATGGGCGCTTAATTTTAATAGATTTGAATGGTGAAAAAGATGCGGTTAAGCTTAAAAATCATGAATATATAAAGGGGCTGGATGGAATTGCAATTGGTGGCAGTGAAAAAACCCAGTGAGGTTATTTTCTTTCTGGCCGTAAAATGGGGTGGGATTTCCTATTTTAATGAGCGGAGTAAATTATGAAAAAGAGTGCAATTGCGATTATTTGTGTAGGTTCTTTATTAGGACTATCTGCACCACATTTGTTGGCTAAAGAAATGCCTGCAGATATGATGCAAATGTCCAAAGTATTGAGTGATTTAAAATCTAAGGGCTACAGCATTGTTAAAAAAGTTGAGTTTGAAAAAGGCATGTATGAAATCCAAGCGATTAATGGCGAAGGGAAAAGCGAAAAAATTAAAATGAATGGTAAAACCGGTGAAATTGTTAAGCCCAAAGATAACAAAGAATATATGTCAGCCTTAGAAATTGCCAAAAAAGTAGAAGAAGCAGGCTATCATAATATTTTCAAAATTGAAACAGAATGGTTTGGCAAGAAGTATGAAGTGAAAGCTTACAATAAAGAAAACAAGAAAGTAAAATTAGATGTTGATGCAGTTTCAGGTAAAGTTATGAAAGACTAATTCCCGCGCACCCCAACCCTCTCCCCCAAATCAAAATTTGGTGGAGAGGGGAGAGGGAAATTTTTACTCTTCAATCAATGTTTTCAAAGATTTCAATGCAGTGACTTTAACGGATTTTCTGGCAGGTTTGGCAGGGATTTCAATTTCCTGACCGGTAAAGGGATTACGCCCCATTCTGGCTTTAGTTGCTTTCTTTTGTATACGTCTGACTCTTATCCCTAAATCATGTAACGTAAATTCACCAGAGCCTTTAGGCTTTACATGGCGTTCAATAAGATTTTTAACGGCTTGAATCACATTTTTTGCTTCCTCTTTGCTCACGCTGGCAATATTCGCGATTTCAGCATAAATTTGTGCTTTAGATTGTTTTGCAGCAATAGGCTTATTAGCTGCTTTTGCGCTGACAGCGGCTGCTGGCTTAGCTGATTTTCTAGCTGGTTTAGTAGCAGGCGCCTTTTTACTTGTTACTTTTTTCTTTGCAGACATGTTTTTTTCCTTTTGGTTGTTAAAATACGGTACCTAAAATAACCTATCATATCGTTTTTCTATTGTCCATTTCTAATTCTTAAAGAAATAGGGGCATGGCTGCCTGTTGGTAAAGGAATGGGGCGGCGCCTTTTATAGTCATGCACAATAGGGGGTTTGGGGTCCCAAGGTGCTGCAGCTATTTGTTTCTTTAAATATTTTTGAGTATTGATTTCATTGGCGGAAAAATAACTTGCCACAGAGAAAAAAAGCATTGCTTTTAATGCGCAAGATTCTCCGCTATTTAACCTTAGGGAACCCATGGTAATGCAAGGATTCATTGATGAGAATATTTTTTCAAGTCGATGCTCGGGCTGCCACTCTTCATGATTTTTAATATGCGCCAATGGGGTTTTTGCATCCCATTCATAAAGGTTGGTTGCATTAAAAAAAGTCACCCGACATTTACGCTTGCCAAGTGTATCAAAAAATATTTTTTGGTCAGCAGGTGAAAATAAATTGGCGTGACAAAAGGCAAAATTCATAGTTTGTGCAGCTTTTTGACATATGGCAAAGCGTCTAGGATTATGCAAAAAATGAAAGATCCCTAAAGTTTTTTTACGCATATTTAAATCAGGCGTGACTTCATCTTCCTTAAAGTCATTAAATAAATTGCCGCGTAATGCGAAATAGCGTTCTTCAAAATTTTCCGGGCTGATGGCAATTTGTAACTGTGACAGCAACAATCTAACGTGTTGAATTAAAAAGGGGTTCAAATCGTTAAAGATGATTAAATCACAATGCCGACTGAGCTCTGGTAAAATAGAACAAAAAGAAGATTGACCAATTAAAATGGCAATGCGCAGGGTGCCTTTTGAGAATGACTGGGGTGTTATTTTGGCTAACGATTCAATTGGATCTTCTAATCCTCTTTCATTAGAAAAAGGGTAAAAATTAGTAGTGTCAGTGATTGGCGTAAAAGAAATAGCTTCTAATTCTTTAGTTAGGGATTCAATACGTTTCTTTTTATTTTTTTTTCTCATGCTGCCCCCAGTTGATTAGCTTACAATGGGGGCTATAATGCCTAATTTTAGGCGAGAAGTAAATACGAATTATGTTAAGGCTCTGCGTCTTGTCCGCACAGATGGAAGCGCATCAGCTAGTTCATCTTGGTCTTTGGAATTTCGGCGGCTGTGCTCGCGACTACTCGGAAGACTAGGAATACGCGAAGCACTGCCACTCATATGATGGTGGCGGCGATGTTCACGTATCATGCAAAGAGCCGCGGTGCCAACACCTAATGCTAAGGTAGCAACCGTTAAAGCGGCAACGCCGAGGGGATTTTCTGAAATAGCATTCGTTACAGCATTGAATACAGCTCCTGCTATGGGTGCAGGGGAAGGGATGTTTTCACCAATGGTTTGTGCGGCGACGCCTATACCATTACAAACCGCATCTAGCGCTTTTGGTGCTTGCTCCTCTAATACCTGTTCAAAGGTATCTAATGCGCCAGATGCAGCAGCACCTAAACCGAGAGTGGTATTTAAAAACGTTTTTGAGATTGTCATTGTATTATCCTTCTTTTGCGATCCTTCATGAAAAGATAGTTTTTTTATCACACCTTACCCTAAAAAGACAATTTTTATTCGAAATATGAATAAAATGCTGTGTTTTTATTCATATTATTGCATTGCAATGCGGCCAATTTTTTGATAAGTTGGTTAGATGATATATTATAAAGGTTTGCAAGGTGAGGTCCTATGAAAAAAACATCAGCAGTTGGTATGTTTTTATCCCTGGGGTTATTATCAGCGCCTTGCGTGTATGCCATAGAGTTATTGGAATTATTTCAACAAATTAAACCTGCAGCAAATAGCAAACCTGAGCAAGTGCAAGCAGGTCGGGAAAAAATATTATCTATGATGGTGGGTTGTGAATTAAATGATAAATGTATGTTATTAATGCTCACAGAAGTAGTGAAAAATGATCCTGATCCGACGTATAAAGCGTTTCTGACGCTCTTGCAAAGCCAAACCGATAAAATAGAACATGATGCGATTTATTGTGACAATGAAGCCATGCAAACCGTAAGACAAGCTAAAACGGCTTGTGTTGCCAGCGCCATGGGAAAAATGAATCAAATGGATGCAGAAGATGATGCTATGCGATTAGAGGGGGATATGAATAACTGTCTGAAAGACAGTATGGAGAAACTCGCCATTGATGGTAATATTTTTGCGCAAAATGCGTTGCTTAATTACAACAAACGCATTAAAAATCCACTAGAGGTTATCCGTTGGGATACCGTGGTGAATGCGCAAAAAGGCACGCCGCAATATAAAGCGCTGCAAAAATGTTTACAGCCCGCTGTGGATGAAATGCCAGAACCTGCGCCTAGCGCACCAACGCCTAGCGCACCTAGCGTCCCCGCAACAACGCCGCCACCAACCCCAACCAATGCGCCTGCTGGCGCACCGCCCACACCTGCAACGCCACCACCGAGTGTACCTACTGTACCTACGGTGCCATCGCTGCCGTCAATGCCTGTAGAACCTAAATGACATCTTCCCCAGCCGCTTGTCTATCCGCATGATAGGATGAGCGTACTAAAGGTCCACTGGCAACATTAGTAAATCCCATTTTGCGTGCTTGCTCGGCAAACATTGCAAATTCTTCAGGGGTGACGTACCTATCCACCGGCATATGAAAACGGCTAGGTTGTAAATATTGGCCTAAGGTTAACATATCACAATCATACGCACGTAAATCTGCCAACGCCTCCAGCACTTCTGCATTGGTTTCTCCTAAACCGAGCATAATCCCAGATTTGGTGGGGATGTGGGGAAAGCGTGCTTTAAACGCTTGGATCAGTTTAAGCGAGCCGATGTAATCAGAGCCGGGGCGGACTTGTTTATACAAACGTGGCACGGTTTCCATATTATGATTAAACACGTCTGGTAGGGCGCGCGCTAAATTGTCTAAAGCCACCGCTTCACGCCCTCTAAAATCAGGAACCAGGACTTCTATTTTAGTCTCAGGGCAATGTTCTCTGGCAGCTTGAATGCAGTCAGCAAAATGATTAGCGCCACCATCGCGTAAATCATCTCTATCCACAGAGGTAATCACTACATATTTTAATTGCATTTTTCCTAACGCTTTAGCCAGGTTGAGGGGTTCATGACTATCCAGTGGATCTGGGCGACCATGAGCCACATCACAAAAGGTACAGCGCCGGGTGCATTTATCGCCCATGATCATAAAAGTAGCGGTGCCATGGGTAAAACATTCCGTGAGATTAGGGCAGGCGGCTTCTTCACAAACGGTGACCAGTTTATGTTCACGCAGGAGTTGTTTTAATTCATTCACCGCGGGAGAAATGGGCGCTTTCACTCTGATCCAGTCGGGAATGCGTTTGCGTGATTCCAAGGGAGTTGGAATAATTTTAATCGGGATCCGCGCAAATTTATCCTCACCCCGTTGTTTTTGTAAGGGATCAATTTTACGTGTTGTCATGCATGCCTCCAGGGCGCTGTAAAAATAGGCAATAAAGCATCTGCCACTTCAGGTACGGAAATGTTAGGCACAAAGTCATGCATTTGTGTCATTTTTAATTGATGAAAACCACAGGGGTTAATTCTTTGAAACGGAGAAAGATCCATATTCACATTTAAGCTTAAGCCATGATAAGTGCAGCCTTTGCGTACCCGTAATCCCAAGGAGCAAATTTTTGCATTTTGCACATAAACACCTGGCGCATCCGGTTGGAGCTCTGCAGGAATGCCAAATTGATTGAGCATCGTAATCACACTCTGTTGTAAATGTTGTGTAAAGGCACTAATACTCCAACCAAGGCGTTTTAAATCACACATTGCGTAAAGAACCAATTGCCCAGGGCCATGATAGGTGACTTGGCCGCCGCGATCGCTTTGTACCACGGGGATATTTCCGGGATCTAAAATATGCTCGGCTTTCCCCGCTTGGCCTTGCGTAAATACGGGAAAATGCTGCAAAATCCACAAATTATCAACGCTTTGCGCATCGCGCGCAAGTGTATAATCACGCATTTTATGGTAGACAGTGGAATAAGAAGTCAGGGCGCAGAATTGTTGGATTTCTATCAAGGCTTGCATAACATTACAAAGCAAACAGCACGTGTTGGCTGGCACTTAAATCACAATACGCTGCATCTAGCTGTGCTTGGCTAATGGCATGCACGGTAACTGTAAAAGCCAAGTATTTGCCATTTTTACTGGGGTTTAAGCGAATTGCCCCTTCACCAAGGTGCGGGAAGTGCTGATGCAGTATTTTCAGCACTTCCCCCTCAAAGGCGGCATCCGCCAAACCTACAATTTTTAAAGTAAAGTCACAAGGAAAATCGACCATCAGGAACTCTGTGCTATCTCATCTTTGCTTTCGAGCATTTTATGTAACCCAAGGGCAACATAGTCTGAAAAACGCGACCACAGACTACCTGTAGAGACATCTTCTAATGCTACTAATGGCAGTTCAGCCACCAATTGGTTTTCGAGTTTAACCAACAATTTGCCATACGTGTTACCTTTGGCGACTGGTGCGGTAATACGTTTATCAATATTCATTTTTGCTTCTAAATTCTTATATTGGCCATGTGGAATGGTGATATATAAATCACGATTGATGCCCAAGGCTATTTTTTGGCGATTGCCCATCCATATTTTGGGTTGATTGAGGGCCGTATTAGCTTGAAATAAGCGATGGGTTTCAAAAAAGCGAAATCCAAAGCGCAGAATTTGGATGGTTTGTTCGGTGCGATCATTTTCAGTCTTTGAGCCCACTAAAACAGAAATTAAACGCATATTATCTTTTTGGCCAGAAGCGGCTAAGCAATAACCCGCGGTACTGGAATGGCCCGTTTTAATGCCATCCACATAAGGCTCGCGCCAGAGTAAGCGATTACGGTTGGCTTGTTTGATACCATTAAAGGTAAACCATTTTTCAGAATAAATTTTGTACGTTTCTGGGAATTCTCTGATTAATGCTTGCGCCAAGATACTGAGATCACGCGCGGTGGTATAATGTTCTGGGTTAGGGATCCCGGTAGAATTCATAAAATGGGTGTTGTTCATTTTTAATTGTTTGGCATACTGATTCATTAAATCCGTAAAAGCGGCTTCATTACCGGCCGCAAATTCCGCCAAGGCAACAGTTGCATCATTGCCGGATTGAATAATTACCCCACGCATTAATTCTTGCACAGGGATTTTCTTGCCCGCTTGCACAAACATGCGAGAACCTTCCGTTTTCCATGCAGTGGGACTAATAATAACTTCATCATCTAACTTAAATCTACCATTCTGTAGTTCATGATCAAGCACATAGACGGTCATCATTTTGGTGAGACTGGCGGGATCTATCCGTTTATCCATATCTTTTTGCGCTAATATTTTGCCACTATGGTAGTCTACTAAAACATATGCTTCAGCATCGATATTGGGGGCAGCAGGTACAGAAGTAATGGTGGCAAAGCCTAAAGGCGTGAAAAGAAGAAGGGCAACTAAATTTATCCATAAAAAGGCCGTTCGGTTCATGTGATACCCCATATTTTAGAAGAATATTAATTTAGATCCTATTTTACCATTAAAGTTACTCATAGACTAACTTTGCGGTACTAACGCCATTGAGCACCAGTAATTTCTTTTGGAGCTTTTGTGCTTCTTTTTCGTTTTTCAAAGGCCCCACGCGGACGCGATAAAGATCTTTATTAGAAACTTTATTGGACACGACTTTGGTTTCAAGCTTGGTTAAGGTTTTGGTCAAACTATTGGCATTATTTTTATTAAATGCACCTAATTGAATATAGATTTGTTTATCCTCTTTTTTGGCTTTTTTTACATCCTTTTCTTTTTTATCTTTGTGGAAAACATCCGGATCAATAGCGGTAACGCGCACTTTGCCAATACCTGCTGCATAGAGCCCTAATTTTTTTGCTGCGGCATAAGATAAATCAATTAAGCGATCTTTCGCAAAAGGGCCTCTATCATTAATTTTGACAATGACTTCACGGCCATTATCCAAATTTTTGACTTTGCAATAAGTGGGCAATGGCAAAGAAGGATGGGCGGCTGTCATCCCAAACATATCATAGGGCTCGCCACTGGAGGTTCTTTTACCATGGAACTTAAGACCGTACCAAGAGGCTATTCCTTCTGCTTTATAGCCTTGACTACTGGGCAGCACATAATATCGGCTGCCTAATGCAGAATAAGACGCAGGATTGCCATAACGGCTTAAAGGTTCGCGTTTGGGAACCGCATTAGGGATTTTCGTAACGTCGATTTCTTCATCTGGGGGGCCATCATTGTCATCTGCTGGTTTTTCAATAATGGACTTGGGGGCAGGACCCGTCATGGGATTTCTGATTGGTGCCTGACTACAGGACCATAAAAAGCTCATGGTTAGAAGGAGGGTGACTTTACCCCATAAGGGCATTTTTATGATTCCGTTCAATTATCTCAATCCTAACTAGGTTGCCTGACCAGCTTTCTTGTAACCTTCTTTTATTTTCTGGCTTAAAGTATAAACGGCCATTGCATAATGATCACTACGATTATATCGCGTAATCACATAGAAATTTTGGGCACCTAACCAAAACTCAGGTCCGTTAGCCCCTTGTAAAGCGACTAAAGCAAAGTTTTGCTTTTCCAGTTCCGGCGTGGTTTTGGGGGATTTTAATTGCACACCCAGTAAGGACATTTGGTATAAGGAATGCGAAGGTTTAGGGTTTTGTTTACTGGCAATATGATCTTTATATTTTTCACCGCTGACTTTGGCGGGTAACACCACGGGCGCACCCGGTTGCCAACCATTCAGTCTAAAATAATTTGCAACACTGCCAATGGAATCGTCAATCCCATTTAAGAGATCCCGTTTGCCATTGTTATTAAAATCTACGGCATAATGACGATAACTGCTGGCAATAAATTGCGGATTTCCCATCGCGCCGGCATAAGAACCTTTGATACTTTTAGGATCCCAACCTTCTTCACGGGCCAGCAGTAAAAACTGTTCTAATTCTGATAAGAAAAACTTGGCGCGTGGCGGATAATCAAACGCCAAGGTAACCAGGGCATCAATGACATTATATTGCCCGGTATTTTTTCCATAAAAAGTTTCTACCCCTATGATGGCAATGATCATTTCTGCTGGTACACCATATTTTTTTTGTGCCCCCGATAATGCCTTTTGATTATGTTGCCAAAATTCAATCCCTTCCTGAATGCGTTTAGGGGTAATAAAGATTTTTTCATAAGCATCCCAGGGTTTTGCTTCTGCAGGCTTTGAGATTGCCGCAATAATACTGGGCTGCAGAGTTGCTTGATTGAGCAATTGCTGTAACTGCTTTGCATCAAAATGATGTGCTTGGACCATATGTTGAATAAAATTTTTCACCTCTGGTCTGGAAGTGAGGGCAGGTGAGGCGGCGGCGTGTAAGCAAAAACTGGTAAGAAAGCAAAGAAAGAGCGTAAACAGTGTTTTTATTTGCATGGTTGTCTGCCTAATTAATTTCTATGTTGTGATTGTATGGCCACTAGCATTCCGAAAGCAACCATCCACGTTACTAAAGAGGTTCCTCCATAGCTTACCAACGGTAAAGGGCAGCCAACCACCGGGAGTAATCCACTTACCATACCAATATTAATAAAAAAGCAAATGAAAAAGCTAAAAATGATCCCGCCAACCAACAAACGACTAAACGTATCTGCAGTTTGCGTCATGATAAGGATCCCGCGGAAAATAACCGCAAAATACAAAAGAAATAGTAATGAAATGCCGATAAAACCAAATTCTTCACCCAGGACACTAAAAATAAAATCTGTTGTTCTCTCTGGGAGAAAGTTTAATTGCGCTTGCGTACCATGACACCAGCCCTTGCCATAAAGTCCTCCAGAGCCAATTGCAATTTTTGACTGAATGATATGATAACCACTGCCTAATGGATCGCGTTCTGGATCTAAAAAAGTCATCACCCGGGCACGTTGGTAATCATGGAGCTTCCACCATAACAGTGGCAAGCCCGCTAAAACCAAAGCAGACAGTTTAAATATAGAGCTCCAACGGATCCCTGCAAAAAATAAAACCCCAAAACCGGTCGCAATGACCAAGATGCCAGTACCCAAATCCGGTTGCTTGGCGATTAATAAGCCAGGGACAAAAATAATGATCAGGCTGACAAAAATGGGGATTTTCTTTAACGGTAAGGTTTTATTGCTTAAATAATGTGCCAACATTAAAGGTAAAAAGAGTTTCATCATTTCTGAAGGCTGAAACCGAAACCCCGGTAGATTAATCCACCGCTGTGCACCTTTGCTACTCGTCCCAAAAACTAATACCACCAATAATAAAAAGATCCCAATGGCGTATAAGAACGGCGCCCACTGCTTAAAGGTACGAGGAGAAAACTGCGCGATGGCAATAAAAACCACAAAGCTGATGAGCACGTGTATGCCTTGCTTACCCAGCACAATAATTTTTTGACTGCTAGCGCTATAGATTAACCCGCTGCTGGCTGCCAACAATAAACAAATTAACAAAAACAACCAGCTATCCCAGTGTAAGTTAGCAAGAAAATCTATTCCTGGTAAACGTCGCCAACCAGGCTTATTAAGATAAAGGGGAGGACGATTGATCATGATAAGATCCCGTTAAATAAGCTTCAAGGATTTGGCGTGCAACGCCTGCGCTGGCACGCTGATTTTCTAGAATAATGGCCATGGCTATAGTAGGTTTATCTGCCGGTGCAAACGCAATAAATAATGAATGATCGCGTAAATGACGCGCCACGGCATCATGCTCATATTTTTCATTGGCTTTTAAACCAAAAACTTGTGCCGTTCCGGTTTTCCCGGCCACATTTAAAGCAGCAAGCCCAGAAAAATACCGAAATGCGGTCCCATGTGAATTTTGCGTCACTTGGCGCATAGGCTCAATAATAGTGTTCCAATGATTGGGGTTATCTATTTTGAGTGGGGTAAGATTCTCAATGGGGGCGTCTTTATTGAAATGCGGGCGAAATGCTACACCACGGTTTGCAATGTAAGATGCTACCGTTGCGATTTGCAAAGGGGTTGCCAGAATATAACCTTGCCCAATGCCGGTAATTAACGTTTCACCCGGATACCACACGGTTCCCAGGGCCTTTTTCTTCCATGCACTGGAAGGCACTAAACCAATTTGTTCTCCCGGTAAATCAACGCCGGTTGCTTTACCCAAGCCGACTTGAGAAAGCCAAGAGGAAAGTTGCCCGATACCCAGTTTTTCTGCCAACATATAATAATATATATCACAAGATTCACGGATGGACTTTTCTAAATCTGTCCAGCCATGGCCATTTTCTTGCCAGTCTCTATAGAGTCTACCTGCACCATTGAGTTGGTAAAACCCTGGATCAAACACGCGTTGCTGGGGATTAATAGTTTGTGTGGAAAGGCCAGCCAATGCCACAATGGGTTTAATGGTAGAAGCTGGGGGATATTGACCTTGAATGGCCCGATTAAACAGCGGTCTATCCGCTGCTTGACGCAGCAGCTGATACGCTTGTTGGTTTAAACCCCGCACAAATTGATTGGGATCAAAACTAGGCACACTGACCATAGCTAAAATTTCACCGTTGCGCGGATCTAATACCACAACCGCACCACGATTGTTACCAAGGGCTTTAGTGATAACTTCCTGTAGTTCTACATCAATGGTTAAATGTAAATCCGCACCACTGGTTGCAGGTAGTGTGGACATGACTCGAATTTCTCGTCCCAGCACATCGGTTTCTATTTGCTGATAGCCAGGCTCTCCTTGCAAAGAGTCTTCATAGTATTTTTCTAGCCCAACTTTACCCAGCTGAAAGGTACCGGCATAACGTTTTTTATCAATGCGAATTAAATCTTCTTTATTAGCTTCACTGACATATCCTAAAATATGTGCCAGCAATGGCCCGTAAGGATAATCGCGAATGAGCTCAACTTGTAAAAAGACACCTGGAAAACGGTACTGATTGACCGCAAAGGCGCTCATTTCTTCTTCTGACAATTTAAATTTGAGGATCTGTCGTTGATGGGATGCGTGATGCGCCATTTTATCTAGGAAAGCCTGGCGTTGCTGTGGTTCTAGGGGAATGATTTTTTCTAGTTCATCCAAGGTTTGGGTTAAATCAGGGACTTGTTCTGGAATAATTGCCAGGTGAAAAGCAGGCACATTTCGGGCCAGTAATTTTCCTTGTCGGTCATAAATAAGGCCACGATTGGGCGGTATGGGCGATAAGTGAAACTGATTACGTTTGGATAACGTTGCGTATTTCTGATGATCAATAATTTGTAAATAAGCTACTCTACCTAATAACACTAAAATCATCATTCCTATTAATACAATGCCAACCAAAGCACGTTGTCTAGTTAAAAACCTTTCGTCTGTTTGTGCTAAAAATGGCTGGCGTTGTTGTTTCATGGGTTGCTTAAATAGTTTGGTGGTAAACTAATTCGTAGAGCACTGACTTTAGTAGTATGCTTTATTTATACATTCTGGTAAACAGGCATTTGACTTATGAGAAAAACCTTGATTCAGATCAGTGGACTGATGATTTTATCAGGGGGGATGATGGCTGCGGCCGGTGTTTTAGCAGCTGAACCGCCACCTGCACCCGCACCTGCCAAAGCACGTGTGTATCACGTGGATTCTGCAGAGCCCAGTCCTCTTTACGTGCAAGTGATAACTCGATGGGCCAAAGAGACAAATTTTCCTAAAACCATTGCGGATGTGATTGTTGGCAAGTTGCAACAAGACATGAAAAGTGATCCGCGTTTAGAAAAAATTGACACGCCTGCTTTGATTGCAGATTTAGAACAGTATTTTTATGAGTTATTTGTTTCGCAAGAAACCATGAGAGAATTAGCACAATTATATTCGCAGGTTTTTACGGTAGACGAAATGGCGGAATTGCTTAAATTTTATCAAACGCCATTAGGACAAAAGCTTATTAAAAATGATGCAGAATTAAGGCTCAAGAGCCAAGCGTTAGGCATGAAAATGTTAGAAAAGCATAAGCGAGATTACTTAGAAATTATTGCAAAATATATTCCTAAAAATGGCGTGACTCCTCAAGCCGCTGAACAACCCAGCACGCTTAAAGTTGAAGTTCCCGCAAAGACTGCGCCGGTTAAAGTGAAGGTGCCGGCGAAGTAACGCATATCCTGATATTTACTGCGAGCGGCGGTAATGTTTTTTATCTGGTGTTTTGCACCGGTGCTCCCTACGCCGTGGTGGTATATCTGCATTAAAGACGATTATGGCTTCTATTGCAGCCATTGCCGGGGCTACTTCTTCATTAAATACAGCAGGTACTTGGCGTAAGCGATTGACAATTAAGTGAAATCCGCTGTGCAAGGCAAAGTGAAGGGCTTGGTTATTATGTAAGGCAGCATTTTCTGCAATAACAGGCACGCGTAGTAAACATTCCACCGCTTGCAGGTTGTTATGGCGAGCAGCCTCAAGTAGTGCTTCGTTGCCCCAAATATGGGCGGACGCTATGATTGCATCAATTGCAAAAAAGCGCTCTAAAATCGGTTGAGATTGATTGTTTTTGACTGCTTCAACAATTGCTGGGGTGAGCCATTTATGGAGATTTTCCATCACGGCAGGCATAGCTAATAAGCGATTAACTATAGGCAAGTGTCCAGCACCGGCAGCCCATTTTATTACCAAATTGCCCCATTTATCAGCAGTTTCTATAATGGCAGGATTAGCTAATAGCAGCAGGACTTGTTCACAGTTATTTGTTCTGACCGCGTCTATTAGTTTGTTTATAATAGTATGTTCGGCGCTATTGAGCATGGTATATTCTCTCTTTGTAAAAATGGATCATTATCACAAAGGAGACGAAAAATAGCGACTGAAAACAGATGAAAGGCGTAATTTTTGTGACTTATAGCTTAAACTGCTTCAATAGCCACCCCAAAGCCAATTCTGAGTTTCTATGGCTTTGAGGCATAATGGAAAAAAAGCGTAATGCTTTCTTTTTTCTTATTTAGAGATCATATTATATGCTTCACCAAAAGTCATTGAAGAAACAGTATCGTAGTTCGGAAGCAATGATAACTGTGCGTCATGAAAGATGGTCCAACTATATACAAAATCGAGCAAACTATTACTTGTAGACATTCCATTATTAAGAGTTCGAATTTGGTACGAATTATAAAGACTAATACCAATACTCGTTACACAAAGGGCCAGTAGTATTCCTTCCATACCACCTGAAACTTGGTTAATTTGATTGTCATCTAATATTTTCATCATTACTCCA